>CAZBGM010000001.1:0-34610 GCA_964491505.1 uncultured Methanomicrobiaceae archaeon
AGGTTGCCACCGAAGTTACCGGCAGTAATCAGCTTAATGCCGTCAACCTTCGTTGCTGCTGCGATACCGAGTGCAGTTGCCTCTTTAATTGCATCCTCATCAAGACCGTCGATAACAACTTCATACACTGCTTTCACGCCTTCCGGCACTTTCGTGTCAGCGACCTGGTCGCGGATTGAAGGGCAGTACTTCTCGTTCGTTGTCGCTACCATGAACTTGTATTTGTTCGAGCCGACCTTCGAGCCGGATGCGACGACCGGGAATGACGTGATACAGCCAGGGACCGTGTCAATAGCCTCAATCGCTGCCTCTGATGCCATCAGTGCTGCCGGAATGCTCTCTCCCATAATGAAGAAGTTGCCGCCTGCAATGCCCTTAATAATACCAAAGTTTTCCTCGCCGATGTACTCGCCGTTCATGATAGGAATAGCCCAGCAGTCACGACCGCCGACCTCGACCTTGTGCTCATAGCCATCGCCGAAGAAGTGCAGCTTCACATCAATGCGCTCTTCCGCTTCCGGCATACCGTCAAAGACCGCTGTGGTCGGTGAGGTCAGAATACACTCAGCAAGGCGCTCAACAACCTGTGCCTTCAGCTTCTTCTTGCCGCCGGCAAAGATAAGAATCGAGCAACCCGGACGGCCGTCAGGGGTCTCGCTTGGGTCAAGGACCAGCTCAATGCCTGCTTCACAGGGGCATCCGATAGCTGAGGTCGCAAATCCGGTTGCCTCAATGGCTGCCTTCACTGCCCAGTCGGTGTTGATTGCGGTGATAACCACACGGCATGCCCAGTTCGGGAATGCTTCTGCATACTCGTCTTCGATTGTAACTCCATTTAGTTCCATAACTCATCAATCCTGTTCAAACGTTCGTTGACTTATGTCATCGGCAAAATTAAAAGAATCTTTCTTTTCGCTCTCACATCGGAACCTGAAAATCCGGGGAAGCCCATCAGTGACCGGGTCAAACCACAACCGCTCTTCTAACCGATTATTTATCCACATTTTTACACTATTACTATAGTGTCGATCTCAGGGACCGACGTTTTCCTGAATCCTCCGCAGACAAGCGCTTAAAATCACTGGTAGTGCCAGTTATCTCTGCTAATGTTCCGCGCCCCATTGCGTGGAAAAAACATCAGTCACTGCCGGGAATCTCACCCTTCAGGAGCCAACCGCTCGACCGCTCACCGGTGTGCGCAACCTTTTGCCCCGATCTGCGCTCCCCCGAATCACACTAAAAGACAGGTTTATTTATACTGTGAGGGTGCACGGCTTTTCAGAACGCCAATCAGGGACAAATTCTCATGAGGATGAATAGATACCCGTCTATCATAACTCATACCCGGATTTGAGAAACAATTGGTTAGCTTAACTTAATTTCGTCGATTCTCTGCCTTCCCCTTTGATGTTCATATAAAATCAAAAATGGAAAGTAGATTCAAATAACTTTCAGGCAAAATAAAGGCCGTATAGTAAATAAAATCCCAAATAACGCCTTTTAGAAAAAGTTCACTTCAGAAGCTTTATTTATCTTTTGAACACAAATTTCCTTTTAATCGATTTCGATCGAGATATACTGGTGCGTGAAACCATGGCATTTGCATTGCATATTAACATGGAACGGTGTACCGGCTGTAATGCTTGTGTGGTCGCATGCCCCGTTAATGCACTGGAACTCTACACAGTAGACCCAGTGACTAACGAGAAGATCTACAAAGTCATGAACGGCGTTGCTATTGTTCTTGACGTAGATTCAGAACTATGCGCCGGATGCGGCGTATGTGTTGAGGCATGTCCATTCAATGTGATACGGCTGGCAGGACCGTGGGATACTAATTCCAAATCCCTGGCACAAGGTATGGAGTGAGGTATAAATGGATACATTCTTCCCAAAATTCTCCAAGAGACGTGAGGGCGTCAACGTAGTTATGGAGCAGAAGCTTCTGACTACGGTGAGTAATCTCATCTACAACGCAGAGATTTGTACCGGATGTGGCATCTGTCAGGAAGCCTGTCCGGAAGAAGCAATCTCTATGGGTCTCGTTGGTGCTGTTATTAGAGGAGCTGTTGACTACGCAGAACCGATCAATATTAACGAAGAGAAGTGTTCATATTGTGGTGTCTGTGTCGTAATGTGCCCCTTTAATGCACTGACCCTTTCCGTTGACGGAGAGGAACGCCTTCCGCTTATGGAGAAAGAAGGCTTCCCTGAGTACGATATGGTAACCAATATCGACCAGGAGAAGTGTGTACGGTGTACGATCTGTGAGGAAGTCTGTCCTCGTGATGCTATCAGCCGAGAGGTTGTCGCATTCGAAGGTACAGATGCAGACGGTCAGCCAAAGCAGGCTGCATTGAAGACAAAGACCACCTTTACTGTGGACGATGAGAAGTGTACCTTATGTGGTATTTGCGGTAACATCTGTCCGGCAATTGAGGTCAACCACAAGCCGTTCAGCGCCGAATCCGGTGCTGTTGAGGGCGAAGTCGTTTGGACGGAGTCACGCTGTGACGCCTGTGGTGTCTGTGTCGAAGCCTGCCCCGAGGACGCCATCGTCGTCGAGCGTACAGTAGAATCCGCAGTGATTGACGGCAAAGTCGAAATCATTGAGGAAAACTGCTGTACCTGTCGCTGGTGTGCTATTAACTGTCCGACCGAGGCAATCACAGTCGAGAAAATATTCGAGGGTGACATCGAATTTAATGCAGATAAATGCCCATCTGGGTGTTCAACCTGTATTGAAGTTTGTCCCGCAAACGCGATCTACCTCCCCAGTCCGGTCCCAGCCGACCAGATGAAGGGCGAGATCGAGGCAAAGATAGCTGTTAATAAAGATCTCTGTATTCTCTGTGGTGCATGTGTATGGGCATGCCCTGGTGAGGACATCATCACGATCAAACGCAGCAATATCCGCGTCAAGGGAAAAGAGACAGATCTCTTCCTGAAGATCAAGGAGAAACTCTGCACCCCGAGAACCTCGAGGGTCAAAGAGAGCACTCCTGGACAATCAGAAATCAAAGTAATTGAAGAGGCGTGAGGGAGCGATATGGCATTTGAGAAAAATTATAACGATCCCGAGCTTGAAGCAAAACTCAAGGACACCTGCTACTATACGTCGGACGCAAATCCGGACTTTTTAAAAGAAGTCGAGAGAATCAGCCGGACACCGGCACACTTGTGTTTCCAGTGCGGAACATGTACCGGTGGCTGTCCGTCAGCACCACGAAGTTCGTTTCGGATTCGTCTGTTTATGCGCAAGGCGACTCTCGGTCTTGAAGCAGAAGCAGTACTTGACCCTGACCTGTGGCTGTGCACTACCTGTTACTCATGCACCGACCGCTGTCCACGCGATCTCGCACCGACAGACGTCATCATGGCGATGAGAAATATTTGTTTCATCAAATACGACACGGCACCAAGAAATTTCATGAAGTCCGTTCAGGCGATGTATGCCTATGGCCATGTTGTACCAAACAACGCAACCAACATGGCAGCTCGTGTGAAACTGGGTCTTCCGGAACAGCCGCCGACCGTCCATGCATATCCTGAATTCTTAGCAGGCATCCAGTCGATTCTTGACCACTATGGCATGAAAGAAAAAGCAGACCGACTCCTTTCGGAGGTAGAGTAAGAATGCACGAATATGCATTTTTCCTTGGCTGTATTGCACCAAACCGGTATCCGGGCTGTGAAGCATCAGCAATAAAAACAAGTGCAAAACTTGACATCGATCTTCTCCCACTCAAGGGAGCAAGCTGCTGCCCGGCACCTGGTGCATTCGGCGCAATTGATCTGCGTGTCTGGTACGCTATGGCCGCACGTAATATCTGTCTCGCAGAAGATATGGGCAAAGATATCGCCCTTATCTGCAACGGTTGTTACAAATCAATCTACGAAGTCAATGAAAAACTGAAGCACAATGACGATCTCCGTGACGGGGCAAACGAAGTCCTCGCCGAGATTGACATGGAGTTTAAGGGTTCCATTGACGTTTGGCATTTAATTGAGCTGTACTACGATCCAAAGATCTGTGGTGTGGAAAAGGTCAGAA
Organism: uncultured Methanomicrobiaceae archaeon; assembly: GCA_964491505.1. Lineage (GTDB taxonomy): Archaea > Halobacteriota > Methanomicrobia > Methanomicrobiales > Methanomicrobiaceae > CAZBGM01. Next base: position 4,055 of record CAZBGM010000001.1, read on the forward strand.
ACAGTGTGACCCACCCGCTCACCGGTACCCGGATTGCTCCTCACTATGGATGTCACCTGCTCAAGCCGGCAAAAGAACGCCACTTCGGTGATTCTGAGAACCCTATGTGGTTCGAGGAACTCATTGAAGCACTTGGTGCTGAACCTATTCAGTACAGAAACAAGATGCAGTGTTGTGGTGCTGGTGGCGGTGTCCGTGGCTACGATCTGACACAGGCGCTGGATATCACGAACGAAAAGCTGATTAACATCGAGGAAGTCGGCGCAGATGCTCTCACCGAATTCTGTCCCTTCTGTCAGCTTCAGTATGACCGTGGTCAGCTTGAGATTGCGGAGAAGTTCGGTAAAACCTACAACCTGCCTGTTCTGCACTACAACGAACTGTTAGGTCTCGCACAGGGTATGAGCCCTGATGAACTGGCTCTGGATCTGCATGGTGTCGACTGCAAACCATTCCTGGAGAAAATTCTTTAAATGAGGTGCAAAGATGGCTGAAGATAATAAAGAACCAAGAATTGGAGTGTTCGTCTGCCACTGTGGTACCAACATTGCCGGTTCAATAGATGTTACAGCAGTGAAGGACTATGCCCAGACCCTTCCGGGTGTTACTATAGCTGATGAATATCAGTATATGTGTTCAACACCGGGCCAGTCAAAGATCAAAGCTGCCATTGCAGATTATGATCTCACTGGTGTCGTCGTCGCTGCCTGTTCACCACGTCTACACGAACCGACATTCCGCGTAGCCACCCAAGAAGGTGGACTGAACCCATTCAGATTTGAGATGGCAAACATCCGTGAGCAAAACGCATGGGTGCACATGCACGACCGGAAAGCAGCAACTGACAAGGCAAAAGACCAGGTCAGAATCGCTGTCGCAAAAGCACGCCTCCTTGAGGATCTCATTCCAAAGAGTGTGCCGGTAGAGAAAGCAGCACTGGTCGTCGGCGCTGGCATCGGTGGTATCCAGGCATCACTCGACCTCGGCAGTGCCGGTATTCCGGTTACTCTCGTTGAGAGATGGCCAACCGTTGGCGGACGTATGTCCCAGCTCGACAAAACCTTCCCGACCCTCGACTGTTCACAGTGTATTCTTACACCAAAGATGGTGGATGTCGGTCGTCACCCGATGATCGATCTCAAGACCTACACCGAAGTCGAGAGCGTAGAAGGATACATCGGTAACTTCGACGTTACCCTGCGCAGGAGAGCCCGTGGTGTTCTCACACCAGAAGAGGCAGAAGCACGCGGTATCGTCGGTGGTGGCTGTAATGGTTGTGGAGACTGTGAAGAAGTCTGTCCGGTAATAAAGTCAAACGAATTCGAGATGGGCATGGCACCGCGAAAGGCAATCTACATCTTCCACGCTCAGGTTATGCCGCTCCTCTACACTATTGATTTCGATTCCTGTGTGAAATGTGGTCTCTGTATTGAGGCATGTGGTCCTGATAAGCGCGCAATCGATCTTGATATGGTCGACACATTCGAAACCGTAAAGGTTGGCACCATCATCCTTGCAACCGGCTACGATCTGATCCCCATTGAGGGGAAGAGAGAGTGGGGATACAAGCAGTTTGATAACGTCATCACCGGTCTCGAATTTGAGCGTCTCATCTGTGCATCCGGTCCTACTGTTGGTCACCTGATTCGCCCGTCTGACGGTGCAACCCCGATGAAGGTCGCATTCGTGCTCTGTGCAGGATCAAGGGACAACTCCGGCGGTGTCGCAAAGCCCTACTGTTCCCGGTTCTGCTGCATGTATTCACTCAAGCATGCTCACCAGATCATGGAAAAGATTCCAGGTGCTGTGCCATACCTGTTCTACATGGATATCCGTGCATTCGGAAAGGGATACGAGGAGTTCTACTATCGTGTTCAGGACGAAGGCGCCAAGTTCATCCGTGGCCGTGTGTCTAACATCCAGGAGGATGTCCAGACCAAGAACCTGCATGTCTTTGCAGAAGATACTCTGCTCGGCCGTCCGGTCGATCTCGAGTGTGACATGGTTGTGCTTGCAGCTGCAATCCAGCCAAAAGCTGATGCAGACTCACTGCGCCAGATGTTTGGTATCTCCAAATCTCAGGACGGCTGGTACCTTGAGGCTCACCCGAAACTGAATCCGTGTGGTACGACCACCGCAGGTATTTTCCTCGCTGGTGTCTGCCAGGGACCAAAGGATGTTCCTGACACCGTCGCTCAGGCTGAGGGAGCAGCATCTGCTGCCAGTATTCCTATCCACATGGGCCAGGTCGACCTTGAACCATACTTCGCTGTATGTATCGAGGAGAAATGTGCCGGCTGTGGTATGTGTACCAACCTGTGCCCATTTGGAGCACTTGATCTTGTGGACCGTGAAGACGGAACCGGTAACGGGAAAGTCATGAGAGTCACTGAAGCAAAATGCAAGGGTTGCGGTACCTGTGGTGGATTCTGCCCAGGCGGAGCAATCAAGATGCAGCACTTCACATCCGAACAGATCGTTGGACAAATCGACGCTTTCCTTTTGGAAGGTGAACAATAATGGCAGATGGTGAATTCAAACCAAAGATTATGGCAATTATCTGTAACTGGTGTTCCTACGCTGGTGCTGACCTTGCCGGTGGTGGCCGTGTTCAGTATCCGCCCGACGTCCGTGCTATCCGTGTGATGTGTACCGGCCGTGTGGACCCGCTCTTCATCATGAAGGCGTTCCAGGACGGCGCTGACGGTGTACTGATTTCCGGATGTCACTTTGGTGACTGCCACTATCTTGAAGGCAACTTCAAGTGTGCAAAGCGGATGTTCCTTGTTAAGACTCTGCTGAAAAGCATCGGGCTCGATGACAGGCGTCTTCGCATGACCTTCGTCTCTGCATCTGAGGGTGCAAAATGGGGACAGGTTATGGAAGATGTTGTGAACACCATCAAAGAGCTTGGCCCAAGTCCACTCAAAGAGTTTGAGAAATAACCGGGGATTAGGTTATGCCAGCAATTGAACTGAATCTGATTTCCGGTCGAACAATCCAGCAGGGTGTCTCCATGGAGCACGGCAAAGAGAAGCACGCATATACTCTTGCCTGTGGGATCGTAGAACTCGATCCTGAAGACTTCAAGGCACTGGGGATCTATGTCAACACCAATGTTCGTCTGAAAAACGAATTTGGTGAAATCGTAGTAAAGGCCGTCGAAGCTGAGCAGGGCCCGAATCCGGGTCTCTGCTGGGTTCCGATGGGGCCATGGGCTAACATGGTCACCAACCCCAGAACCTATTCCATGGGTCTGCCGACTTTCAAGGGCGTTCCGGTAACGATTGAACCTGCCCCTGAAGAGAAAGTGCTGGATTCGATTGAACTTATTGAGGCGGTATGCCTCTAGGAGTGATGACGAAATGAGCAATATCGTAACCGATGTCGTCTGTCCGTTCTGCGGTACACTGTGTGACGACCTTGAGGTCGAGCTCAGTGAAGACGGCACAAAAATCCTCAATGTGTACAATGCCTGCGCCATCGGTGCGGCAAAGTTCCTGCACTCCCAGGCCAGTGACCGGCTCACCCGTCCGCGTATGCGGCAGGAAGACGGAAGCTGGAAGGAAGTCAGCTACGAGGATGCCATCGAATACACTGCAAACCTCCTTGAAAACGCCAGAAAACCCCTGATGTATGGCTGGAGTTCTACCTCCTGTGATGCTCAGGGTGTTGGCAGTGAACTTGGAGAGCTGACCGGTGGAATGATGGACAACACCGCAACAGTCTGTCACGGCAGTACCTTAATTGCCGTGCAGGATGTCGGTGTCCCGGGCTGTACCCTTGGTGAGGTCCGCAACCGTGCGGATCGCATCGTTTTCTGGGGATGCAACCCGGCACACGCCCACCCGCGTCATATGTCGCGCTACTCGATCTATCCCCGTGGTTTCTTCACCGGGAAAGGTTCCAAGAGCCGCAAGATGTATGTTGTCGATCCCCGAAAGACCGACTCTGCTAATATGGCAGATGTGCATCTTCAGATCGAACAGGGTCGTGACTACGAACTTCTTGATGCCCTTCGGGTTGCACTCAAAGGCGAGTGGTTACCGGATGCTGTCGCAGGTATACCAAAGAAGCAGATCTACGAACTCGCAGAAAGCCTGAAAGAAGGGCGCTTCTCCGTTATCTTCTTCGGTATGGGTTTGACACACACTCTGGGTAAGAACCACAACATCGACGCAGCAATCTCACTGACACGCGATCTTAACGACTACACCAAAGCATCTATTATGCCTATGCGTGGTCACTACAACGTGACCGGCTCCGGACAGGTCTGGGGATGGCAGTTTGGGTATCCGTTCTGTGTTGACCTCTCCAGAGGTTTTGCACGGTACAACCCCGGCGAGACATCTTCCAATGATCTTCTGTCCCGTGGTGAAGTCGATGCGGTCTTCGTACTTGGCAGTGACCCCGGTGCCCATTTCCCAATGAGCTCGAACAAGGTCATCGCCAAACTCCCGTCGGTCGCTATCGATCCGCACATCACCCCGACAACCGCCATCTGCAAACTGCATGTGCCGGTTGCCTTTGTGGGTGTTGAGGTCGGTGGGTGTGCCTATCGTATGGATAATGTGCCTATTGAGACCCGCAAGGTCGTCGATCCCCCTGAGGGTATGATGACTGACGAGGAGTTCCTTGCGGCTGTTGTTGTCCGTGTAAAGGAACTTCAGGAGGCCTGAGGAATGGCAGAATATCTGATTAAAAACGGTTTTGTCTTTGACCCGATTACCGGGATCAACGGAGATAAAGCCGATATCGCAATCAAAGGCGGCAAGATCGTCTCAAGCTCTGAGCTTACCAAAGCAACAGAGATAGACGCATCCGGCATGACTGTCATGGCCGGCGGTGTGGACGTTCACGCCCACGTCGCAGGCCCGAAGGTCAACGTCGGCCGTAATTTCAGGCCTGAAGATAAACTCTTCGGTGCTACGCCAAAAAGCAAATTTGAACGTATGGGTGCCGGATTTTCCGTGCCTACGACATTCAGAACTGCCTACATCTATGCAAAGATGGGATATGGCTTTGGTATTGAAGCGGCTATGCCGCCTCTCTATGCCCGCCATACGCACGAAGAGATGCGTGACACCCCGATCATTGATCAGGGTGCCCTGCCGGTGTTCGGCAACAACTGGTTTGTTCTTGAGTACCTCAAGAACCACGAGATAGAGAACACCGCTGCCTACATCGCCTGGCTGCTTCGGATGACCAAAGGGTTTGGTATCAAAAACGTCAACCCCGGCGGTACTGAAGCCTGGGCATGGGGTATGAACTGTGTGGAGATCACAGACAAAGTTCCGTACTTCGATATCTCCCCGGCACAGATTGTGAAGGGTCTTATTGAGGCGAACGAGTATCTGCGTCTCCCGCACTGTATGCACATACACGGTAACAAGCTTGGTGAGCCGGGCAACTACGAGACGACCATCGACACGCTCAAACTCGCTGAAGGTATCAAAGCCAACAACGATTTCGGACGTGAACAGGTTCTGCACAACACGCACTTACAGTTCCACTCCTACGGTGGAGAGAACTACTCGTCCAAAGGCTTCAGGTCAGCGTCAAAAGAGGTCATGAAATACGTCAACAGCGTTGACAACATTACCTTCGATACCGGTATCGTCACTCTTGACGAGACCACGACGATGACAGCCGACGGACCGTTCGAACACCACCTCTCCCACATGAATAACCTCAAGTGGGCGAACACGGATGTGGAACTGGAGACAGCAGCCGGTGTCGTACCGTTCATCTATGGAAAGAACACGTTCATCGCTGTCGCCCAGTGGGCTGTCGGTATTGAACTGGCTCTGCTCTGTAATGACGCAATGCGCTGCCACATCACGACCGACGCACCAAATGCCGGACCTCTGTTCCGGTATCCGCGTGTATGGTCGTGGCTGCTCTCTGCAAAGGCACGTGACGACCTTCTGGCCGATGCAAAATACGGTGAGAAGGTACGCAATGCCTGCTACATCGGTGAACTCGACCGCGAGTACACACTGATGGACCTTGCAAAGAGTACCCGTGCCGGACCTGCGAAGGCTCTTGGTCTTTCGCACATGTTCGGTGGTCTTGCAAACGGTCTTGAGGGCGATGTTGTCGTCTATCCGTTTAACCCGGAGACCCAGTCACTTTCCAATGACTATATGGACGTCGAGAAAGCCTTCTCGAACTGTAAATATATGGTCAAGGGCGGAGAACTGATCGTCAAAGACGGCGAGATCATCAGCAACGGTAATAAGCGCACCTTCTGGGTGAATGCGAAGACTAACGAAAATAAGGATGTCGCGCATGATATCACTGAGAAGTTCAAGCGGTATTACACCGTGACAGAGAACAACTACGAAGTAAATGAGAAGCACTTTGTGGCGAACCCGTATGTCATCGAGGTCGATGCAACACAGTGAGGTGAAAAGAAATGGCAACAATTACACTTACTGTAAGCAAAGAACCGAAACTTTACCTTGAAGCCGACAACATCACACCAGATGTATTTGCCGGAAAATCACTGGATGAGCTTCGTGCTCTCCATGTGTTCATGGGTAAGGATCAGTTCACGCTTGGTGACTACTTCACGATTGAGGGAGCTACCGGCGATGTGGCAGCAGACACCAAAATTGTCGTGAACGGTGACACCACCAAAGTAAAATACTTCGGTATGAAGATGTCGGCCGGAGAGGTCGTTGTCAACAGCAATGTTGACATGTATGCCGGTGCCTGGATGACCGGAGGAAAAATCACCGTCAATGGCGATGCTGATTCCTTTACGGGTCTTGCGATGAAGGGCGGAGAGCTTAACATCAACGGAAACGTCCGGGACTACCTTGGCGCTGCATACCGTGGCGACTGGCGTGGTATGATGGGCGGCACCATCCGTGTGTCCGGCAACGCAGGTTCCGATATCGGACAGTTCATGCGTGGCGGCACCATTATCGTCGAGGGCAATACTGATGTTCACGTCGGCACCCACGGCGAAGGTGGCACCATTATCATCAAAGGCGATGCGAAGAGTCGTGTCGGCGGACAGATGGTAAAAGGAGAGATCTATGTCTTCGGAGATATCGAAGTCATGATGCCAGGGTTCCAGTACCGGAATGACGTAGATCTTGAAATCGACGGCGTAAGCGGTAAATTCGCTCTCTATGAAGGAGACATGGGCGAGCGACACCCCACCCGCAAGGGTGTTACCACCTACGGCCAGCTCTATATGAAATACTAATCTTTTTTTTCTTTTGTTATTCGGATCCGGTACCAGTTTTTTTTATTCAGGAGCGCGGAGATTTTTCCTATATTTGGCCCAAAGTGCTGATGTTCCGTAATACGATTGATCATAGTCTTTCATACTAAATCTCAAAGTCTCCAATTTGTCGGAAAAAAGCTGTTTAATCGAACAAAGCATTTTTATTTTTTTTCAAATATAATATTTATGATTAGAAATCTTTATTTCCGGATATTCAGATGTATCTAGTGTCCCATGCGGGGACGTGCATTAGTGACTACCATCGTTTCAGAGGGGGAGGTTTCTCCCGCTCTAGTATTCAGCGAAATGAAAGCATTGCACAAAAAGGAAAACAGGAGGAAAATTATGGCAAAATATACCGACACCATCGATCTCTATTCAGATGACGGTAAGCTGCTGAAATCCGGTGTAACACTCGAGCGGATCAGTCCACTCGTGAACCCGGCAATCAAGAGAATCATTGACCTTACCAAGAGGACCATTGCAGTGAACCTTGGTGGCATGCAGAAAGGCCTGGCAACCGGAAAGGTTGGCAAGGGTCAGATTCTGGGACGCGAACTCGACCTTGACCTTGTTGGAAACAAGGACGCAATCATCGGCAAGATCAAAGATATGGTCGATGTTGAGGGTGGCGACACCGTAGTCCGTGAGTTCAACGGCGGCAACCTGCTGCTCGTTGAGGCACCAAAAGCGCGTCTCGAAGCAGCATCTACCTACGATGCAGCAATTACCTCAGTTGCATCTGCAACCACCTACGCAATCATCGACCAGTTTAACGTTAACGCATTCGATGGTTCCATGGTCAAAGCAGCAGCATGGGGTGGATATCCACACACGCAGGATATGGCCGGCGCAGGCGTCAGCTCTGTTCTTGCTATCCCACAGATGAATGAGGGTATTGGATACGCACTTCGTAACATCCCGGCAAACCACCTCGTCATGATGACCCAGCGCAATGCAATGCAGGGCGCAGCACTGTCATCAACCTTCGAGCAGGCTGGAGAATTCGAGATGGGTGCAGCAATCGGACCATTCGAGCGTGCACAGCTTCTCGCCTACGCATACCAGGGCTTAAACGCAAACAACCTGGTCTATGACCTGGTCAAGGAAAACGGCGCAACCGGTACTATCGGAAGCGTTGTGCAGTCCCTTGTCGAGCGTGCTATCGAGGACAAAGTCATCGTTGCAGGCAAGAAGGGCGGCTACTTCCAGTTCTACGACACCAAGGACCCAATGATGTGGAATGCATACACCTCAGCAGGAACACTCGCAGCAACCATGGTTAACTGTGGTGCCGGGCGTTTCGCACAGGCTGTATCCTCATCACTGCTGTACTTCAACGACTTAATTGAGCACGAGACCGGTCTGCCCGGCTGTGACTACGGTCGTGTCATGGGAACAGCGGTTGGATTCTCGTTCTTCAGCCACTCCATCTATGGTGGCGGTGGTCCTGGTATCTTCAACGGAAACCACGTCGTAACCCGGCACGCAGCCGGTATGGCAATGCCTTGTGTCGTTGCAGCATGTGCTGTTGATGCAGGTACCCAGATGTTCACGCCTGAGAGCACATCCAAGATCTACGGTGAAACCTACGGTAAGGAAGAAGTGTTCTCCAAGCCGATGCAAGCGATTGCAAACGGCGCCTGAATAAAGGTCGATAGTGAATGACTAAAAGCCAATATCCTCAGTGTAGGATTGTGCCCCTGCGTATGCTCAGTCCTGAGACAGCAGAAAAACTGCTGAATCAGATTGTAAAGGTCGAGGGAGTTCGGAGATTGCTCATTAACGGGCCAAATCTTCCGAAAACCGTTCCCTACGGACCAGCACGGGGCAAACCCAATCCCAATACGAACCGCAGAGTGATCACCGTCAATAATACTGACGTCGAACTGCAGGTTCAGGCAGGCACGATCACACTTGAGGTAGAGGATACCAGCGTTATTGATACGATACGTGGGCTTTGCGACGCGTTCTTTGCTGAACTTTCTTTTCCCTGCTCCGTGCAGGAAGGGAAGTTTATGAAGACCGAAGCAACACTTTCAGATTACGCGAAATATGGACCGAACGTCGATAAATCGTTAATTGGTATGACCGATCCGCGTAAGAAAGAAGGGCCTGTCATCATCCAGGGACTGAACTAATAATGCCGATAGGACGTGTGACTCAGGTCGTCGATTGCCGCCCGAGCATGGGGATGGGCAAAGGAGGAGGTCTTGCCCAGCGTGGGAGCATCTCTGAATGCCGGTCCCCTGATGTTATCGTGGTTGGCATGTCACCAGGTCGCCGTCATGTCACAAAACCAGTCTGTGACATCACATCCGGTTTACGCCGGGAGGGCATCGAATTTTCGGTGAGTACGCTGGTGCTCAACTCCGGAAGCGGTGTCCCTCCCGATGCCCCGCATATCGCAGGGTCAGTACTTGGTGCCCACTTTGGGTTGAACGGCAGAGAAATTGCTCAGATGGAACAGCACAAAGTTGCGATTCTTCATCACGGCAACGTGCGATCGCATGTCGTGGAGAAGGTCCGCTTTATCCTCGAATATGCTGACGTGAAAGCAATCGTCGTCTCCCAGGCACCTATTGACTACGAAGATCTTGCCCGGGCCGGAGTTCAGACGGCATATGTCATGCCTGACTCCCGGAATGTGCGCACAAAAGGACAAGTTATGGCAATCGTGAGTGGTGTCACCCGAGGGCAGACCCCGCCACGTGAGAAACTGGCAGAAGTCATTCAGGCCACAATGAATGTATTGAAAACTACCTAAATTAAGGTAAAATTATGGCATATACACCACAGTATGGACCGGGCACTTCCAATGTCGCCGCAAACCGGCGCAAACAGATGAACCCGGCTATCGAACTTGAGAAAGTTCGTGAAATTTCCGATGAGGATATTGTTCTGATTCTGGGACACCGTGCTCCTGGGTCAGCATACCCAACTGCACACCCGCCCCTTGCAGAACAGCAGGAACCTGATTGCCCAATCCGCAAACTCGTTACCCCAACAGATGGAGCAAAGGCAGGAGACCGCGTCCGTTACGTCCAGTTCGCTGACTCGATGTACAACAGTCCAGCCCAGCCGTTCCAGAGATCCTACACTGAGTGCTACCGCTTCCGTGGTATTGACCCAGGTACGCTCTCCGGACGTCAGATCGTAGAATGCCGTGAGCGTGACCTTGAGGCGTACTCAAAGTGGCTCATAGAGACCGAGATGTTTGACCCAGCCCTGACAAGCTGCCGTGGTGCAACTGTGCATGGTCACTCACTCCGTCTTGCAGAAGATGGCATGATGTTCGACATGCTTCAGAGGTGTATCCTCGAAGATGACGGCATCGTCTACTACCACAAAGACCAGATCGGTGAGCCACTCGACAAGAAGGTCGCAGTCGGCAAGCCAATGGGCGACGAATGGTGCAAAGAGAAGACTACGATCTTCCACTCACTTCTGGGAACCGCGTACCGGAGTGACGCAGAGTATATTGAATATGTTCAGCGCATCCACTCGCTCAGAACAAAATACGGCTTCATGCCAGTAGAGGAGTGATATTACTATGGCAAAAATTGAGAGAGCACAGAAACTTTTCCTCGACTCACTGAAGACGAAATTCAAGGGCGAAGACCCTGAATCAGTAAAGACCACCTTCTACAAGTTCGGTGGCCTTGAGCAGTCCCCGCGTAAACGCGAATTCATGAAGGCAGCCGCTGATGTCGAGAAGACACGTGGTATCTCCATGTATGATCCAATGCGCTGCCACCTTGGTGGTCTGCCAATGGGTCAGAGACAGCTTATGACCTATCAGGTCTCCCAGTCCGGCGTCTTCGTCGAGGGTGATGACCTGCACTTTGTCAACAACGCTGCTATGCAGCAGTTCTGGGATGACATCCGCAGAACAGTTATTGTCGGCATGGACCTTGCTCACCAGACACTCCAGAAGCGTCTCGGCAAGGAAGTTACCCCTGAGACCATCAACGAGTACCTCCACATTCTCAACCACGCAATGCCTGGCGCAGCAGTCGTTCAGGAACACATGGTAGAGACTCACCCCGGTATCGTCGATGACTGCTACGTCAAAGTCTTCACCGGTGACGACTCCATTGCAGATGACATTGAGCCACAGTTCCTGCTTGACATCAACAAGCTCTTCCCTGGAGACCAGGCAGAAGTGCTGAAGGCAGCAGTCGGCAGCTCAATGTATCAGGCAATCCACATTCCAACTATTGTATCACGTACCTGTGATGGTGGAACGACTTCACGCTGGTCTGCAATGCAGATTGGTATGTCCTTCATTGCCGCATACCGCATGTGCGCAGGCGAAGCAGCAGTCGCTGACCTTTCCTACGCAGCAAAGCACGCTGGTGTCTCACAGATGGCAACCATCCTGCCTGCACGCCGTGCCCGTGGTCCTAACGAGCCTGGTGGAATTAAGTTCGGTGTTTTCTCTGATATCATTCAGGCAAACCGCAAGTACCCGAACGACCCAGCCCGTGCATCCCTTGAGGTTGTCGGTGCAGGTACCATGCTCTTCGACCAGATCTGGCTCGGATCCTACATGTCCGGTGGTGTCGGCTTTACCCAGTATGCAACCGCAGCATACACCGACAACATCCTCGACGAGTACACATACTACGGTATGGACTACGTAAAGGACAAGTACGGCTACGACTTCACCAACCCAGGTGTTGGCAACATCGCTCCAACTCAGGAGATTGTCAACGACATTGCAACAGAAGTAAACCTGAATGCAATGGAGCAGTACGAGCAGTTCCCAACACTCATGGAAGACCACTTCGGTGGTTCACAGCGTGCTGGTGTTATTGCAGCAGCCTGTGGTCTGTCAACCTCCATTCCAACCGGAAACTCCAACGCCGGTCTGAACGGATGGTACCTCTCTATGCTTACGCACAAAGAGGGATGGTCACGTCTTGGTTTCTTCGGCTACGATCTTCAGGACCAGTGTGGTTCAGCAAACTCACTCTCTGTCAGACCTGATGAGGGTCTCATTGGAGAACTGCGTGGACCTAACTATCCGAACTACGCCATGAATGTCGGTCACCAGGGAGAATACGCAGCTATCGTCGGTGGTGCGCACTACGGACGCGGCGACGCGTTCTGCTTCGACCCACTTATCAAGATCTGCTTCGCAGATCCATCACTCGTCTTCGACTTTGCAGAACCCCGCAAGGAATTTGCACGTGGTGCAATTCGTGAGTTCATGCCAGCTGGTGAGCGCTCGCTTATCATCCCAGCAAAGTAAGGATCTCCTTAAAAAAACAATTTTTTTTTATTGAGCTCAAATTATAATGATTGTTATTCACTATTCCCGCCTTTTGTTTGGGATTTAATGAAATTTTAGGCTTATATCTGGCTTTTTCGAAAGCTTTAATAGAGAACTAACCCACTTTAAATTGAACCAAAAAGGGTTTGTGTAGCGAATAACTCTGGTGCATTTGGCACAGAGGAGGATGCCTTAATGGAAGAGTTACTGTTTGGCATCGGCATTAGCGCTTTAGCAGGTGCTCTGGCCACTATAGCCGGCGCGGCTGAGGATACTGAATCTGATATCGGATCACAGGGTGACCCGAACTCACAGGTTCAGTTAGCTCCTCAGATGGGATATGTTCACAGGATCTATAACAAAGCGATTTCTGGTGAACCCCCCGCATATGGTTTGTGGGTAGCACTCGCAGCAGGTATTGCCTGGGCGTTGATGGCGATTCAGTTTAACGCAGTTCTTGCACTGGTCCTCGGATCAGCTGTAGCTGTATTCGTACAGGGTGTGTACGCAGTTACCGCTTACCTTGGGCGTACTTCAAGTCTTGCAAAGTTTGAACAGCCGGTATATATCGATTTATTGAAATCGGTTACATCCGTGACTATGGCGCACGCATTTATTGCTATTTTTACTTGTGTTACTATGTGTTTCCTCATGATCGAGGCACTCGGACACCCATTCCCGCTTCCGCTAATGGGTCTTATCTGGGGTATTGCTCTCGGTGCTGCAGGTTCTGCAACGGGTAACCCGTTCTATGGTAAAGAGCGTCAGTATCAGAAATACAAATTTGGAGCAGGTCTCCCAATCTCTGCATCCGGTGACATTGTCCGGTATGCTGAGGCAGGTCAGCGCAGTTCACTTGATAACGGCTGGTTTACCTCAAAGGGAGGAGGTCCCGCATCCGGTATTTGTTTTGGTCTTATTGTATTCTTTGAACTTTGGCGTACAATTCTCTTCGAGCCTGTTGCAAACGGCTGGGGAGCAATTATCGCTGGTGTTATTATTATCCTTGTATTCATGATCCTCGACCGCTATGTCGAATCGTGGGCACGTAAGACCTATGGACCATACCCAACTGAGGAGGCATCATCATGAGCGCACTCGGTGGAGGTTCATCCGGCGGTGACGGCATCAATCCGACAGCATCTGTTATTGCTATTGTGATTCTGCTTGTCGCTGTTGGCATTGTTTATGTTATGTACCCTGCAGCATTGTTCCCGCTTATCGGCGTAATCATCGGAGGAGCTCTCATTGCTTTCGGTGTTCACTTCGTGCCGGTCGGTGGTGCACCTGCTGCTATGGGTCAGGCACCCGGTATTGCAACCGGTGTGGCTATGCTCGCTGCAGGAGCCGGTCTTGCCGGTCTTTTCGGTGGCGCATGGGCTGCACATTACGGTCTCTGGGTTGCTCTTGGTGCAGGAGCCATTGGTGGCGCACTGTTAATGGCAATCACCTGTCTTATGGTGAACGTTGTTTACGTCTATGCTATGGGTATTCCCGCAGCATCTGGAAAAGTCGAAAAAGATCCAATTACTGGTGACACATTCCCTGAGTACAAATCATCGGGTACTGAAGGTCACGGTCTGCCGTTCATCTCCTATGTTGGTGGTGTTATCGGCGGTCTCTTTGGTGGTTTTGGCGGAACGCTCATTTACATGGAATTCCTCGCAGTGTACGAAGCAGGTCTCCCAACTGTACTTATGGCAACACCCGAAGAGGTTGTGCCGATTGCAGTCGGTCTTGCCGGTATCTTTGCAGTTGGTCTGTTCCTCGTAAATGCAGTGATTACAGCCTACAACATCACTGGAACTATCGAAGGTCCTCACGACCCGAAGTTCAAGAGATGGCCCCGTGCAGTTATTGGTGCAGCTTGCGCATCGGCAGTATGCGGAATGTTTGCTATCCTTCTGGTAGTAGTGTGAGGTGTAAGATATGTCAGTAAAAATTGAAGCATCTGAAGGTGGCATGCCACACGATAAAATGCTTGGAATTGGTCTGATTGGAGCTCTGCTCTGTCTTTACCTAACCTACCTGAACAATCTGATGGGTACAGACTTCTTTGCATTCTTCGGTGGCCTTGCGGCAGTCGCAGCCCTCTGGTGGGGTACGGACTCAATCAAAAAGCTCTGTAGCTACGGTATCGGAACCGGTGTACCATCCGCAGGTATGATCGCTCTTGGATCTGGTGTTATCGCTATGGTCTTTGCAACGAAACTTGCACATATCAGCCCGCTTCTCGTCCCGATTGGCTGTGTTATCATCGCAGCAATTATCGGTGTCGTGCTTGGGTTTGTCTCGGACAATGTTCTGAACATGAACATCCCGGTTATGCTCCGCATGCTCACCGAACTGACTGTTGTCGGTTCACTTGTTATGCTTGGATTTACCGCGATGGTTTCCGGTACATTCACCTTTGAAGGCCTTATTACGGGATCTTCCTCGTTCATGGGCGTCGAGATGATAAGCTACGGACCATCTGTTGTTGGTGGCTGTGTTCTTGCAACGATTTTCATTCTCGGTGGTATCGCCATTCAGCACCCATTCAATGCCTGCCTTGGACCAGATGAGTCCTGGGACCGGACACAGATGTGTGCAACTGAGTGTGGATTCTTAAGCATGATTGGTATCGCTGTTATGTCACTTGCATTCCTTTCACTGGCGGCTGTGATTGTTTCATTGATCATTGCTGTGCTGGGATGGGCATGGTCATTCAACGAGTTGATCAAACTCTCGAAGCGTGACGCATATGACTGGCTTGACGCTGAGCCTATCCGTGAAGTCGGAGGTGACTCATAATGGGATATGTAGAAGTAGTACCTGAATTTGGTCTCGTTGCCGATCCGATTATCGGTCTCGTAACCTCCGCAGGTGAGTCGCTTGCTCCTGTTATTGAGAAAGTCGCTGTGCTTGAGGCAGCAACAAGGGATATCGTTGGTTCACTGTCCGGTAAGGGCTCATTTGTTGAGTCGTTCCCGAACAGGGAGAATGCGCTTCCCTATGCTGGTGCTGTGACGGCCATGTGGTATGGTCTTGCTGTTGGACTCTTTGTCGCGGGAGTTATCGCGTTTGCATTCCTTTGAGGTGAAATAAATGGCAGACAAGAAATCTCCGGCCTCAGGCTGGCCAATTATCAAGGGTGACTACCATCAGGGCAGTCCAGAAAGCTGTGTTGCTGTGTGTACCTTTGGTTCACACCTTGACGAGGAGGGAATCTGTGAAGCAGGCGCCGCACTCTGTGGTTCCTGTAAGACAGAGAACCTTGGTATTGAGAAACTGATTGCAAACACGGTCTCGAACCCGAACATCCGTTTCCTGATCTTTGCAGGAACAGAAGTGAAGGGTCACCTTTCCGCTAATAGTCTTTTAGCTCTGCACGCAAATGGTGTTGAGGATGGAAGAATCGTCAATTCCAATGGAGCTATCCCGTTCATCGAGAATCTTGACGATGCGGCAATTTCCCGCTTCATGGAACAGGTTGAAGCTATCAACATCATGGAGTCTGAGGACGTTGGCGTTATCACTGCTAAAATCAAAGAGTGCGAGGGCAACGATCCAGGTGCCTTTGACGCGGACCCAATTGTCGTTGAAGTCAGCGACGATGAAGGAGCAGCGGAGCCAACCGGCGAAGCAGAGCCACTCTCTGGTGAACTTGCACTGATCCATTCCCGGATGAAATTCATTCAGGGCCGTGTCACTGACATTGGTCTGTATGACCGCTTTGCAGCTGGTGTCTACTCTGGAAAGGTTGAAGGAATCATGATCGGTCTGATCGTGTCATTTGCTCTGCTGGGCTTCATGTTAATGGGGTGATCTAAGATGGCAGATGAAAATCAAGCAGGTCCAATCCGGATGAACGCTATCGACAAGATGGCAACTGAGATCAAGTACAAGGCACAGATTATCGCACGAACCAACAAAATTGAATCCGCTATCATGGGTACAGGTACGGTTGGTTTTGCTGTTGGTCTGATCATTGCTCTTGTGCTGGTATTAGTACCCGTTTTCTTAATGGGGGGATTCTAAGATGGCAGACAAGAAATCTCCGGCCTCAGGCTGGCCAATTATCAAGGGTGACTATCACCAGGGCAGTCCTGAAAGCTGTGTTGCTGTGTGTACCTTTGGTTCACACCTTGACGAGGAGGGAATCTGTGAAGCAGGCGCCGCACTCTGTGGTTCCTGTAAGACAGAGAACCTTGGTATTGAGAAACTGATTGCAAACACGGTCTCGAACCCGAACATCCGTTTCCTGATCTTTGCAGGAACAGAAGTGAAGGGTCACCTTTCCGCTAATAGTCTTTTAGCTCTGCACGCAAATGGTGTTGAGGATGGAAGAATCGTCAATTCCAATGGAGCTATCCCGTTCATCGAGAATCTTGACGATGCGGCAATTTCCCGCTTCATGGAACAGGTTGAAGCTATCAACATCATGGAGTCTGAGGACGTTGGCGTTATCACTGCTAAAATCAAAGAGTGCGAGGGCAACGATCCAGGTGCCTTTGACGCGGACCCAATTGTCGTTGAAGTCAGCGACGATGAAGGAGGAGCCGGTGGCGCAGCTGTCGCCGGTGTAAACCCACAGTTTCTGGAAGTTGAAAAACGCCTTGATGCAGTCGAGAAAAATATCGAGTTTGCTCAGGGTGAATTCGCACAGCGTGTTGGACGAAAGATCGGCCGTGATATCGGTATCTTATACGGTCTCGTAGCCGGTCTCGTCGTATTCATGATGTTGTTAGTATTCCTGCCAAAACTTTTGGCATTGCTATAGGGAGGATTGGCACATGTTTAAATTCGAGAAAGAACAAGTGGTGCACGACTTTAACGGCACCAAAATTGGTGGGCAGCCCGGCGAATACGCGCGGGTGCTCGGCGCCTCCATCTTCTATAACAAGCACGAAACGGTTATTGATGATGAGAAGGGCATAATTAACAAGGATCTCGCAGAGGTACTCTGGAACAGATGTCAGGAACTTACAGACATCACGGGTATTAAGCACTTTATCCAGATTATCGCAGAAACAGGAGAGGCATTTGAGAACTATTTCAACTGGTTTGACAGTATTGACAACAAGACTGCATTCCTGATGGATTCCTCGACTCCTGACGCGCTGGCACACGCGTGTGAGTATGTAACTGAAGTCGGTCTTGCTGACCGTGCTATCTACAACTCCATCAACGGTTCCATTACGGCTGAGAGTATTGAGGCTCTTAAGAAGAGTGACGTGAATGCAGCTATTGTGCTTGCATTCAACCCTGGTGACGCAACTGTCCTCGGCCGTGAGAAAGTTCTCGCAGAGGGTGGCGTTTCTGGTCAGGAGAAATCCATGCTTGCTATTGCAGAAGAATGTGGCATTACCCGCCCAATCCTCGATACCGCAGCAACCCCGCTCGGTCTTGGCTCTGGTGGTTCGTATCGCGAGATTCTTGCCTGTAAAGCAATCCACGGTCTTCCAACCGGTGGTGCGTACCACAACATGACGGTTTCCTGGACCTGGCTCAAACGCTGGAGAGGAACCAAGAAGACTCCATCCGTGCTTGTCTCACAGTATGAAGGCAGGGATCTTCTCCTTGAGCAGATGTCAAAACACCACTTCGGTGGTATGGAAGGTATCAAGCAGACTGCATGGGCAGCACCTGATATTGGGTGTAACATGATGGCAGCAACCCTTGGAGCAGACCTTATCATGTACGGACCTATCGAGAACTGTGAAGGTGCAGTGACCGCTATTGCATTCACCGATATTGTTCTCGCTGAGGCCGCTACATCACTGGGTGTAACCATGGCAGATGAAGAACACCCACTCTTCAAGCTCTGCTAAATTTATATCCACAATTATTTTTTTTGCTTTATTTTTGAGAGTTTTTTTGAGTTTTCTGCATTCTTTTTTGCCGGAGCTGTGGCTTTGGTTTTTGATCTGACATTGGCAATTCTGAATTTTTCTGATGGGGTAGTTTAACGGTCTGGTTGAATGTTGATATTACTGGTATGATCACCGATACTGGGAGCCTAGGCTAATGGCTGCCCGAATTCTCTCGGGTACGGGTAGGAGCTGTTCACTGGAAGATGTAGGAGAGAAAATGGGTAGATTGTTGGTTGCCTGAAATCTCAGGTTCAGCAAGGGAGGGGGAAAAGTTCTCCCTCCCTTGAACCCTCCCCTTTTTCAGGATAGGTCAGAGGAGTGATGGGAGGGGTCTCTCTCTCTCGTTTTGGGTTTTGGTGTGCTCCCTATGGGAATTTAATTAAGAGATCAGAGCAAGAGAAGAATCCAAAAAAGATAAGCGGTGTTTTCACTCACTCTTGGGTTCGCTCCTGAGCTGAGCACTTGTTACTTTGTGAGGCTTTGGGGGGGGTTCAGGAGTGAGGTCCGGCAGAGGTGGGGTGCATGAACCTTTATATGGTTTATTTGGTATTTTCAGGCGGCTGAATGATGAGACTGACATCGAAGTTTGTGACCGTATGGGTCAGCGATCCCATGCTGATGATGTCTATGTCGAGTTTTGCCAGTTCTTGCAGATTTTCAGGCTCAATACCACCTGAAACTTCCAGAAGGACATCATTTCGAAGCCCCTCTTCTCTGAGCATCCCGGTTGTTTCAGCGATGGTTGCGAGGTCCATATTGTCCAGCAGAATGATATCCGCCCCTGCCCGTGCAGCCTGCAGGGCTTCTTCGGGGAAGTCTGCCTCTGCCTCGACGATGACATACCGGGACGTCTCCTTTGCCCGACGGACCGCATCTTCAACAGAACAGAGCATCCGGTGGTTGTCTTTGATGAGAATCGCATCTGAGAGGGTGAGCCGGTGGGTATCGCCACCGCCGAGGAGCACGGCTTTTTTGTCGATGAGGCGACATCCCGGGGCTGTTTTGCGGGTGCCGGCGATTTTTATGCCCGTGCTGTGTTCTGCGACAATGGCACAGCAGGCGCTGGTCTTCGTGGCAATGGCACTCATCCGGCCGATGATATTCAGGGCCGTGCGTTCACAGAGCAGTATCGCCCGTGCGTTTCCATGCAGGTGAAGAAGCACCTGCCCGGCAGAGACTGTTGCGCCGTCTTCTGCCCGGAGCTCTGTGGTAATGCCCAGCTCCTGAAAGAGAACCGCGGCCTCTTCAAGCCCGGCGATGATACCGTCTGTCTTTGCGATAATCGTTGCAATGCATACCTCCCGCCCTGAAAGAAGCGCTTCGCTTGTCCGGTCGCCGAGGGGACAGTCTTCCTTAAGGTATTCAAGCAGTATACGGGGGGGTATGGTAATCATGTGACTATTCTTTTGGTTTCGAGACGGCAAGCATCCGCTCAATCGGTGCCCGTGCCTTCTCCATCAGATCGTCCGGGAGGATGACCTCCGGCCCCTCATCCAGCAGGGATTTACCGACCATCTTCAGGGTAATCTTCTTCATATCCTCGCAGACGGCGCTGTCCCGGGTATAGAAGTTCTTTTTCGGATATTCGGTCTGGAGCCGGAAAGCCATCTCACGCTCGGTAAGGACCATCCAGCCGGGTGCCTCTTTCGCCTCACGAATCATGCCGCCGGTCGAGGTAATGATATCGCAGGCGTGGCGCACGTCTTCGGGACATTCGGGGTGACACATCGTCATGAGCCCCTGTTCTTTTGCCCATGCTGCGTCCTTTGTGGTAAAGATTGCATGCACCGGGCAGTTTCCGCCTTCGGGAACCATGATAATTGTTTTTTCCGGCACCTGTTCCTGCACAAAGCCTCCGAGGTTTGAATCCGGGCCGAAAAGGACGGTGTCTCCTTTGAGTGACCGAACCACATCGGCGGCGTTTGATGAGGTGCAGGTGATATCCGAGACCGCTTTGCACGCAGCGGTTGAGTTGACGTAGGTCACCATCTCAGCGCCCGGATGTGCCTCTTTTGCTGCAAGAATCATCTCAGGAGTGAGTTGATCCGCAAGCGGGCATCCGGCGTCTGGGGCAGGGAGAATAACTTTCTTGTCGGGGCAAAGAATCTTCACTGTCTCTGCCATAAACTGCACACCACACACAATCATGATATCCTCTTTGAGGGTGGTGGCATGCTGGGCCAGTTCCAGACTGTCCCCAACGACATCGGCAATATCCTGTATTTCCGGTGGCTGGTAGTTATGGGCAAGGATGACTGCCTTTTTCTCTTTCTGGAGTTGTTTTATTCTTCGAAATAGTCGAAAACCCATGCGTATTATGTTCCTATTCTCATTGGTTGGTCGATATTCTTTAACAGAGTGGCAATGGAGAGCGCCGCGAGGTAGCTGGTCGCCGGATTCTCCGGGCAGGGATTGTTTCTGACTTTGATGTGGAAGTCGCCGAATTCACCCTCAACAAAAATCTCGTGAATATTTCGGTCGATGTCAGGGTCCACCCAGAGTTCAACCTCGACTTCATGGCCTGAGGCGAGTTCAAGAGCGACGGCCACATTGATATTCTTCGGAAACTCTTTGATGCACTCTGACGCCCGGCCCTTAAAGACCATCTCGCGTTTTGATGCCGTAAGGCCAAGGGATACAGGGTTCTTTGTCGTGCGTAGCAACAGTTTGTCGATTCTGCTGATCTGTCCGATTTTAAGATTATCAAGGCCGATGATTGCTCCGCTGGGAATATAAATCATCTTTCCCTGCTGCTTAGCAATATCTTCCAGACGGGCTTTCAGGCCACGGTCCGCAAAGGCACCGACGCTGAGAATAACAATGTCACGTCCGGAATGAAGCGCTTTTTCACCGTATGCTACGACAGCGTTGACCGACGCCGCTTCGACGATGATATCAAAGGGTTCGTCCAGAAATGCGTCAAAATCATCATAGGCGTTGCAGCCGCAAATCTCTGCGATAGTATCTGCATGGTCTTTGATAAGATCAAAACATGCTATAATCTCAACGTTTACATGCTGCTTTACCAACACTTCGGCGACGTTGCCACACCCAAGAAGTCCAACCCTGATCATTTTAGTATCAATTGTAAATTGTGATGGTTAATGATTGTGATAGCATACGTTGCAGAGCGGGGGCGGGGGATGATACTATTTTTCCCAATAGGGGAATTGATTGGAGTTGTGAGAACCGAATCTGCCAGGTGGGAAAGTATTATATCCATGACGTAGAAAATAGTAGAACAATGTGTGGTGAATGTTTTTTCGCCAGTGAATGTTTTTATCGCTAACAGCGAACGCACCGCACACCTGGCCGTGAAGGGAGCGGCATTTTTTGAACTAACCTGTGAAGAGGACGCTTTCGCGTTTGGTTTCAGGTATTTTTATCATTTTGGGTAACAGAGTAGCAATACATCTGATCCCCGAAACATGACTGTTACTAGAGATTACAGAATGTCAGGAAAAAAATTATGAGAGGAAAAGACATCCGCATGGAGCGGATCATCAAACGAAGCACCGGCACGACGGTGATTGTACCGATGGACCACGGGGTATCCTCAGGACCGATTCCGGGGTTGATTGATCTCGGGGAAAGTGTGAACAAGGTCGCTCTTGGCGGAGCAAATGCAGTGATTGGCCATATGGGGCTTGCTCTGCACGGGCACCGGAGAGAAGGGCCGGATATCGGGCTGATACTGCACCTTTCAGCATCAACAGACCTTGGCCCGGATCCGAACAACAAAGTGCTCGTCAACACGGTAACAAACGCCCTGAAGATGGGTGCTGATGGTGTCTCGATGCATGTGAACATCGGAGCGGACTCTGAAGCAAGAATGCTTGAGGATCTTGGCCGGATTGCCATCGAATGTATCGATTGGGGTATGCCGCTTCTTGCGATGATGTACCCGCGTGGTCCGCGTATCGCAAAGGTGCCGGAAGCAGGCGAGGTCGCCCTTGCTGCCCGGGTTGCCTCAGAGCTGGGGGCTGATATCGTAAAGACGGTGTACACCGGCGATCCGGACTCCTTCAGGCAGGTCACCGAAGGGTGCCATGTGCCGGTGGTCGTCGCCGGAGGTTCAAAAACCGACGATCTCTCTACGATGCTCCTGATTGAAGGGGCGATGCAGGGCGGTGCGGCGGGTGTCTCCATCGGGAGAAATGCCTTCCAGCACCCGAACCCGGACCTGTTTGTCCGGGCCACCGCCGCAATTGTCCACGATCGGCGAAGCGCAGAGGAAGCGCTTGAAATTATAAAGGCAGGTGTCTGAAATGATTGGCAAAGAGATCCGCATGGAGCGGATTATGAACCGGAATACCGAGAGAACCGTGATTATTCCGATGGATCATGGCTTTACGGTGGGCCAGATTGAAGGACTGGGGGATATGCCCCGGACGGTCTCAGCGGTCTCTGAGGGCGGGGCGAACGCGATTGTGCTACACAAGGGCATGGTCAAGCATGGACACCGCAAACAGGGGCAGGATATTGGTTTGATTGTGCATCTCTCGGGCGGCACGGTCTTAAACCCCGATCCGAACGATAAGGTGATGGTCTGCTCGGTTGAGGAAGCCATTGCGCTTGGCGCTGATGCGGTCTCTATTCATGTGAACCTCGGAGCGCCCAATGAGTCGAAGATGCTGGAAGAGGCAGGCAGAGTTTCGCGGAGTTGTACCCAGTGGGGTATGCCGCTTCTCGCGATGATGTACCCCCGTGGTGAGGGCATCGACCCCCTCTCTCCCGTAGCCATAGGTCACTGTGTCCGGGTCGCCGAAGAACTTGGAGCCGATCTGGTTAAGACGAACTACACCGGTGATCCTGAAACCTTCCGGACGATCTGTGCGGCATCGTCCATCCCGGTCCTTGTTGCCGGCGGGGAGAAGGCCGATGATCTGACGACCTTTACAACTATCTCAGAAGCAGTCGATGCCGGGTGCTCCGGGGTAGCGATGGGCAGAAACTCGTTCCAGCGTGAGAACCCGGCGGGCTTTATCGCAGCCCTCTGCCGGGTTGTCCACGACCGGATGGCACCGGAAGACGCCCTGCGGGGGATGTAAACGCATGAAACAGTTCTGGGTTGATCTGCGACGGTGGGACAAGGAATGTGCAACGACGGCCATCGAAGCAGGAGCAGACGTGATTGTCACAGATTCTGCCTCGCTGGTGCGGGAACTTGGCAGGATTCAGACGGTCGCACCGGACGGGGATCTGGTTCCGGAAACGGATGTGTTCTTTATTGATATTACCGGGAAAGCTGACGAGGAACAGGCAGCAGAACGCGGAAAACACCAGATCACCGTTGTCTCAACCTCGGACTGGACTATTATCCCGCTGGAAAATCTGGTGGCGCAGAGCGATCACATCATTGCGGTCGTGCATAACGTCTTGGAGGCAGAAGCGGCCCTTGGCGTGCTTGAAACGGGGGTATCCGGCGTATGTCTTGTTACCACCGACCCTGCGGTGATTCGTGCGGTGGGGAACCTGATGCACGGTGCAACGGGCGATGTTGCTATGACACCCTGCACCATTCTCGCGGTAAAACCGGCCGGGATGGGTGATCGGGTTTGTGTGGATACCTGCTCGGTGCTTGAAGATGGTGAGGGACTGGTGGTTGGTAATACCTCCTCCTCGTTCCTGCTGGTCCATGCTGAGACTCTGGAAAATCCGTATGTTGCTCCCCGCCCGTTCCGTGTCAACGCGGGTGCTGTTCACGCCTACTGCCTGATGGCCGACGGAAAGACCGCCTATCTCTCTGAACTGAAGAGCGGTGATATGGTGCTGGTAAGTGGTGCAACGGGCCGGTCACACCCTGCGACGGTGGGGCGGGTAAAGATAGAACGCCGCCCGCTCCTTCTTGTTGAGGCTGAATCTGAAGGTCGCCGTTTCTCGCTGATTCTTCAGAATGCTGAGACGATTCGGCTGGTCCGGCCGGATAGTTCGGCGGTCTCGGTCGTGGATCTGAAGGCCGGGGATGTGGTGCTGGGTCATCTTGAGACAGGTGGGCGTCACTTTGGGCATGCTATTGAAGAGACGATTGTGGAGCAGTGATTGAGCGTGAAGGTCGGAATCATCGGTGGATTTGGGGGTATGGGCTCGCTTTTTGCCCGGTTGTTTGAAGATGCCGGGTATGAGGTGAGCTGTTCTGGCCGGGATACGACCCCCTCGAATGCTGATATTGCGGCGTCCTGTGACTGGGTTGTGGTATCGGTTCCTATCCGGGACACTGTCTCAGTCATCCGTGAGATTGGGCCGTTGCTGACGTCCTCGCAGCTTATCTGTGATCTGACCTCGATCAAGACCGATGCCATGCAGGCCATGGGTGAGACGAAAGCACAGGTGATCGGGCTGCATCCGATGTTTGGGCCAACTCTTTCGACGATTGCCGGGCAGACGATCATTGCCTCGCCCCTTCGTTGTGATTCCTTGATAAAGGAACAGCTGTTTTCAATCTTTTCCGCAAACGGAGCCGCGATTGTCGAGATGGACCCTGTAGCTCATGACCGGGCGATGGCCGTAGTGCAGGGACTTGTTCATGGTGTGACACTGGCCGCTGCCGATACTATTCGCCAGTCCGGGTGTACGCTTCCGGAGATTCTGGCCGTGATGAGCCCGGTGTACCGGATTGAAATGGGAATTATCGGCAGAATTCTGGGTCAAAGCCCCTCTCTCTACGGCGATATTCTCGCTATGAATCCAGCGGTGCTTCCAATTATTGATTCTCTAAAGGGTTCTGTCACTGGTCTGGAAGAGATAGTAGCTTCTGATGATCAAGAGGCATTTTGGCATTTCTTTGAGACCCTCCGTGCGTGGTTTGCTGAATATATCGATGAGGCCACGATGGAAACTGACCATCTGATTAGTGTCTTAGCGGAGCGAAAGCCATGACGATAGCTATACTGGGTCCGGAAGGGACCTTCAGCCACGAATGTGCCGAGGCGGTCCGTGGTGGTGAGGATTTGATCTTCTGCCGGACTATCAGGGAGGTCTTTGAACGGGTCATGTCAGGCGTTGCGGATGGTATTGTGCCCATCGAGAACAGCAGTGCCGGTGGCGTCGGAGAGACGCTTGATGGTCTTATTCGGTATGATATTTGGATTTGTGCCGAGTATCTGCTGCCAATACGGTATGTTTTTGCAGCTCAGAATCAGGAGGATACGCCAAAAAAGGTGTATGCCCATCCCCAGGCTCATGAACAGTGCCTTGATTTTCTTGAGGAGTGTGGGTGCCCGGTTATTCATACAGCAAGCAACGCCGGGAGTGCTCACCGGGCCGCAGAAGACCCGGAATCCTGTGCCGTAACTACCGAGATGGCAGCCGGGCGCTGCGGTCTTGTCATTCAGAACCGGGGGCTGGAAGATATGGCTGCCAATACCACCCGGTTCATCCGCATCAGCCGGGAGCAGCGTCCTTGTGCTGCACCGTCGAAGTGCAGTATTCTTATCGACCCCCATGAGAACAGGGCCGGGTTGCTCTGTGATCTGCTCAGTGTTGTGGCGGAGGCGCAGGTGAATCTGACCCGTATTGAGTCCCGGCCCTCCCGGAGAAAGATGGGGGAGTATCTCTTCTTCCTTGACTATGAGACGACTGGAGAGTGGGACGTGCTGCCTGAACGGCTCAGGGCTCTTGCTGATGTGTGGGAGTTCGGGTGCTATACCTGTGTGGAGCCGTGACCTGTGACTCATGATCCATTGGATGCCGTGAATACGATGAATACAAATGATCCGATGACTATACGGCTCGAAAAGGTGGGGCCAGTTGATATGATGGTCCGTGCCCCGCCTTCAAAGAGTTATACGCACCGCGCACTTCTCTGCGGGGCCCTTGCTGCCGGGAGTTCTGAGATCTCGGGTGTGCTTGAAGCAACTGATATTTTCCGGACGCTGGAATGCCTGCGGATGCTGGGCATTGAGTGGAAACGGGAGGGCGATCTCGTCTCCATTGATGGATGTGCGGGTGAAGTCCCGGCCTGTGGTGAAGTATCTCTTGATTGTCGCGATTCCGGGACGACTCTTCGCCTCCTGACGACGACGGGGCTTCTGTCATCTGCGACGGTGACGGTGACCGGCAGCAGGCGGATGTGTGAGCGGCCGATTGGTCCTCTGGTATCTTCCCTGAAAGAACTTGGCGCTGAGGTTTCATACGAGGGGAAGGAGGGGTTCCCTCCGTTTCGCATATGCGGGAATCTGAACGGCGGGCGATGCCAAATTGACCCGTATCTGAGCAGCCAGTTCCTTTCGTCTCTCCTATTGCATCTTCCCTGTGCCCGTGAAAAGACGACGGTTGTCTGTCTGAATGAGCCTGCCTCAGCGTCATATCTGGCTATTACGGCCGATGTGATGAGGGCGTTTGGCGTCTTTTTTCAGCAGGATGGGCTTGAATACGTGATTGAACCACAGACCTATCGGGCCGGTTCCTACCACATCGAGGGCGATTATTCGTCGGCTTCCTACCTGTTTGCCCTTGCTGCGGTCTGCAAAGGCCGGGTGAGGGTGGAGAATCTGAATCCTGATTCCGTGCAGGGCGATGCTCTGTTTGTGTTGATGCTGGAGGAGATGGGTTGTAGGGTCAGACGTTTTGACAATGCGGTTGAAGTCTCATCTGATGGCCTGCTTCGGGGGATTGATGTGAACATGAGCACCTGTCCGGATACCGTGCAGACGCTTGCCGTGGTTGCTGCCTTTGCAAAGACGCCCTCGAAAATCAGGGGCATTGAGCATCTGCGGCATAAGGAGAGCGACCGTATTACTGCGATTCTGCGTATGCTTACCGACTGCGGCGCTGGTGCGGTTTGGGAGGAAGGAGTTCTCACCATTACTCCCTCAAAAAATCTGCATGGCTGCACGATTCACCCGGTGAAGGATCACCGGACGGCCATGGCCGGTGCAGTGCTTGGGTGTGGCGTCGGTGGTGTAACGGTCTGTGATGCCGCCTGCACGGCCAAATCATTCCCGGATTTCTGGGAAATCTTACGGAGGCACTCGCTATGGAACGGATAGTGCTCATCGGTTTTCGGGGGACTGGAAAGACTGCGACGGGGAGCATCCTCGCCCGGCGTCTGAGATTGCCGTTCATCGATACTGACAGCCTGATTGAAAAGCGGGCCGGGAAGCCAGTTGCTGATATCTTCGCAGAAGGCGGTGAATCGGTATTCAGGGAGATTGAAGCTTCTGTTGTCGATACTCTTCCGTGTGCTCCATGTGTTATAAGCTGCGGTGGTGGAACGGTAATAAACTACAGGGGGGTTTATGGATTACGCCAGGGAAGTACGATGGTTTTGCTGACGGCTCAGCCTGCTACGATTCACGAACGGATTTCCGGGTCTTCGCGTCCTGCCCTGACGGCATTGACAGAAGCGGATGAAATAAATCACCTTCTCAGCGAACGCAGGGCGCAGTATTGTGGAGCTGCGGATTTCTGTATTGCTACTGACGATAAAAGCCCTGAAATGGTCGCGGATGAGATAATTCGTCGTTTATTCGGGGGCAGGGTATCAGATGAAAAACAGCGTGAGGCTCTTGTAATTATTGACGGGATGAGCGTTCCTGAGGATACGAAAGCTGATCTGCGTCGGAGAGTCACTGTCCGAAAGCGTCATCCTGCTAAACGCCTCTGTGCGATCGCCGGTAACCCTTGCATGCACAGCAAAAGCCCTCAGGTCTTTAACCGGCTCTTTCGGGACTTTGGCATTCGCTATCACTACACATTCTTTGAGTACTCTTCGGCTGAGGCGATTCTCAACCTTGCAGAAATACTGGAGCTCAAAGGCATGAGTGTCACGATTCCCTTTAAGGAAGATATCATGGAACATCTTAACCGGGTGAGCGAGGATGCAGCGGCGATTGGAGCGGCGAATACGATAGTGTGGTGTGGCGATGAACGGCAGGGGTACAATACCGACTGGCTTGGAATAAAACGCCCTCTTGAAGCTACCTGTTTAGATTTCAATGGGGACAGCGCTGTTGTTCTCGGAGCTGGCGGGGCGGCACGTGCGGCCGTCTATGCCCTGCAGAATTTGGGCCTAAACGTGGTTATTGTGAACCGGAACCGGGAAAAGGCAAAATCTCTCGCAGCGGAGTTTGCCTGTGATGTGGGTACTACAGAAGAAATAGTGGACTCACAGCCAGCTGTGATAATCAATGCCACGTCGGTGGGCATGGATGGGACCAGCACGCTTCTGAAATCTGATCAACTTCATGCAAACACGACGGTTTTTGATCTGGTCTACACACCGCCGATAACGCCGCTTCTCCGGGAAGCAGAGCGTGCCGGGTGCCGCTGCATTTCGGGGACGGAGATGTTTATCCATCAGCTTTGTGAACAGTTCAGAATCTTTACGGGTATGCAGGTAGATTCTGATATCGTGCGGGAGATCCTTCGATGAATACGTTTGGCAGAAATTTCAGGGTAACGACGTTTGGAGAGAGTCACGGTTCTGGCCTTGGCGCAGTGGTGGACGGATGTCCGCCGGGCGTCGTCTTTTCTGAGGAGACAATCCGGCCCCTTCTGGCACGGCGGCGTCCGGGTCAGGGACCACTGGTCTCGCCCCGCCGCGAAATGGACGAGCCTGAGATTCTCTCGGGCGTTTTTGAAGGTGTTACCACCGGGACACCGGTTGCGATGCTGGTCAGAAACACTGATGTCAGAAGCGGCGATTATTCCCGGCTTCAGGACTTATACCGTCCGGGGCATGCGGACTATACGTATGAGAAAAAGTATGGTATCCGCGATTTCCGGGGCGGCGGGCGAAGTTCAGGCCGGGAAACACTTGGTCGTGTGCTCGCCGGTTCGCTTGCGATGGCAGTGCTTGCAGGCGAGGGAATCGTTATTGAAGGGACAATTCTCTCGGTGCACGGGGCCACGACTGAGGATGATATCCACGCAGAGATTCTTAAGGCCAAAGAAACCGGAGATTCGGTCGGCGGTAGTATCGGGGTTGTTGCCCGTGGTGTCCCGGCGGGTCTGGGTGATCCGGTTTTCGGGAAACTGGATGCACTCATTGCGGGGGCACTGATGTCAATAGGTGGTGTGAAAGCCGTTGAAATTGGCAGCGGGATGACCTGCGCCGGAATGTGTGGCAGTGAGCATAACGACCCGCTCACCCCTGAAGGGTTTATGAGTAACCATGCTGGTGGCATCCTGGGCGGGATATCAAACGGCGATGAGATTGTGGTTCGTGCTGCTGTGAAACCTACACCCTCGATTGAGAAGGAGCAGCAGACGATCTCCCGTGCGGGAGAGTCGGTGAAAATTGCTATTCAGGGTCGTCATGATCCCTGTATTGTCCCGCGTATTCTTCCGGTAGCAGAGAGTATGCTTGCGCTGGTGCTCGCTGATGCCTTGCTTGAGCAGCGGAAATACCGCGATGCGATTTGTCGCTAAAGAAATGCTCCTATCAGTTTCTCTTTTTTCCTTCCAGAACAAAATGATACCAGCGTAATAGCGATCATGTTTGCCGTTGGTGCTGGTCGCTGAAGTTGATAAGGGAGTTTTTGAGAGTCAATGAACCGGACAGAAAAGGCACACATATGAGAGACAAAACGGAATCTGAAGAACTGAGCTGCCTTGCCGGAAAGAAATTCTTTGCAGAGTCTTATGGCTGTACGTTTAATCACGCCGACACCCGGAAACTGATCGATTATGCTCTGTCTCACAACGGGACACTCACTGATGTGGACGAGGCTGATCTCGTCATTATCAATACCTGTACTGTTATTGAGACGACCGAACGGAAGATGTACAAACAGATTGCCGCCTGCGTAGATCGTGGGCAGGAGATTCTGGTGACGGGATGCCTTCCGGTTGTGTCACAGGAGAAAATTCTTACAATCGCTCCTGACGCCGTCATTCTCATGCCCGATTTGATTCTTGGATGCTGCAATTGCATTGGTGCTATGGTCGCCGAAGGGACTGGTGTGGTACAGGTTGGCTATGGCTGTGTCGGGAACTGCTCCTACTGTATTACCAAAGTTGCACGGGGCAGGTTGCAGAGTTATTCGCTGGAAGATATTGTTGAGGAGGTGCAGCGCCTCGTTCTTGAAGGTGCCGTCGAGATTCAGCTGACCGGGCAGGATGTGAGTGCCTGGGGGATGGATGCGGGCGACCTGCGTCTGCCTAACCTCCTTATGGCGATAAACGACGTCGAAGGGGATTTTATGGTGCGTGTGGGTATGATGAACCCTGCGACGGTGC
>CAZBGM010000001.1:34710-37855 GCA_964491505.1 uncultured Methanomicrobiaceae archaeon
GACGTCGAAGGGGATTTTATGGTGCGTGTGGGTATGATGAACCCTGCGACGGTGCTCCCCATCGCAGACGATCTCGCAGCGGCATTTACGCTGCCGAAAGTATTCCGGTTTGCTCATCTTCCGGTTCAGTCCGGTTCTGATCAAGTCCTTGCTGATATGCATCGTGGCTATACGGGAGATTCCTTTCGGGAGATAGTAGCGGTTCTTCGCCGAAAAGTTCCTGACCTGCGGCTTTCTACTGATATTATCGCAGGATTTCCGACAGAGACCGACGAAGAATTTGTTGCCACGGTCTCACTTATTGATGATACCCTACCCCATAAAGTTAATATTACCCGTTTTTCTGTTCGGGAAGGCACCGCCGCCGCTTCGCTCTACGATCTCCCGGACCGGATCAAGAAAGATCGATCCCGCCTGTTAACCCAACAGGTGAATGCCTGCTATGATAAAATCAACGAGCAGCATATCGGGCGGGTCTGTGACGTCCTGGTCACTGAGAGGAAGAAAGCCGGAAGCGTCATTGCTCGTGATCGGTCGTATAATAATATAGTGATACCGTGCGAGTTTCAAATTGGTGATTGGATACAGGTTATTATTACTGGGCATCACCGTCACTATCTGCTCGCCGCACCCTGTGACAGTGCCGGCGATGTCAATGCTGAAGAGCTGGCTGACTAACAGAATAGAAGATAGATAAGGGCAGAGGTGCCAACCATTGAGTACTGTACGCTACCAAAACGGTGAAACTCATGACTGAAGAGAAGGATATCATTGAAACAGGATACGAGGCACTTATAGAACGGCTTAAAGCGTTGCGTGCTGAGAAAGAAGGTCTCTCGAAAGAGCTTGTGGGAAAAGAAGCCCTCCTTCTGGAAAAGATGGTCGAACTGACCGTTCCGGTGTTGCCCACCATTGGTATTACCATGATGGAGCGAACCAAACAGGATGGAAAAGGAGAGATGTATGATACGCTCTTCTTCAATCAGAAAATGATCATTCTGGGGAAATCTGATCCGATTCCCTACCGGCCGGATGACATGACCAAGCCGGTCTCAAAACAGTACTGTGTCTTAGGCGAGAGTGGGGCACTGTATGAACTGATGTACACCACTACTGAGCACCTGACCGACTCATATCTACAGGAAATGACGTTTGACGATGCTTTTGCTCTGTATGGCTATGATCTTCTGATTATGCTCTACAAAGCGTTGAAGGAGTACCGGGATGATCAGGAGATGCTGGTAACGTCGCTTGGTACAACGGTCCTGTTCATGCGGGAAGAAAATAAAGAAGAATAAGATTTTTTATTTCAATATTTTTTTAGAATACTTTTATTTCCATGAAAACATGGGAAGCATCGGTTTGAGGAGGTCTTCATCGTCTTTGAGGTACGAGATTTCCCTTTCAAGTTCATATGTTTTTCCGGTAGCGCTCGTATAGGTGATGACAAGTTTCCCATCTGCAATCATCGTTTCGAGGGGATGGGTGTAGGTAGCCTCTGCTGCCAGACTTGCAACTTCAAATACAATATTGTGTGGAACCAGTGATACGTGGATGGAACGTGCCTCTGCTCCCCCATCGTTTCTGATGACAATTCCCAGAGCGTCGTTTGCTAGAAATCCTTGGATCTCCGGCCGTTGGGTAATCTCTTTGCCGGTATTATTCATCCAGAATGCCATTGCCAGAGTTCCGACGATGATAAAGCAAGCAGCCCCAAGGAATAACTCGACGAGAAGAAGGGCACATGAGCAGAGAACACCGATAGCAAGAATGGTTATCTGATATTTCTTCATGGATCAGAATGGGTCTCTAGATCATATAAACAGGCATGTTTTTTGTGACTGATTGGGTTTTTCAGTCCCTAAAAAGGTGAATCTGTTTGTTCTATCTAGTGGGAGATCTGGGGTGGTCTGGCATGAGGGAAGGTGACCAGATGACTCTTAAAATTCCTTGTGGCGAGGGCTATATTCATAGGTAGGGAAGGATGTGTGGCGAACGCGATGTTGCCAAACAGTGAGTATGAAAAAAACGTTATTAAAAAGGAAAATGGGCCCGGTGCGACTCGAACGCACGACCTCCCGGTTATCAGCCGGGTGCACCACCAACTATGCTACGGGCCCTGTGCTTGTGCCTTAATTAGTAAAGTCTGTGTGCTTTTATAGATTATGGATTGACCCTGAGTGGCGATTGGTTTAACCCTCCAAAAATGAAAAGAAATCACTGAATTTTTATGAGATCCAGTGTCGCTATGTTTCATAATCGAAGCTGAAAAGTTCGCCTATAGTAGTATTCAGGGCCTGTGCGACCTGATAAGCAAGTCGGAGAGAGGGACTATAGGTTCCCTTTTCCATATGAACAATTGTCTCACGGCGCACACTGACTGCCTCAGCGAGATCGGCCTGGGTTATACCTGCCCGTGCCCTGAATTCTTTCATGCGGGTTTTCATATTGGTACCGGCTCCACATTGTTTAGTAGCCGATATCCCCTTTCTTGAGGAAATACCACTGTGTCGCCCGTCCGAAGACGGCATGGAAGAGGAGCAGGCCGATGAGGAGTGACTGGGCGTCCGGATTGAACAGGCCGGTGACATTAAGCAGGTAGAGGAGACAGAGAAGTATGAGTGTCCCAAGCCAGGCCCAGGCCAGCCCATAATGCCCAATTTTGAGAATGCGTTCGTCCGGCGGTGCTGTTTTCTCTGCCCGTGAACCTCTGAAGTATCCGACGATACACATCACACCGCCGATAGTAAGCAGGTAGGGGGCAATTTGTGGCATGACTATTGTTAGTGCCGCCCCGATCACAATCAGGGCAAGTCCGGCGGCAGCAGGTCGCTGAAAGATTTGTTTGTTCATGGTTTCACCGAAATAAGTTCGAAAGATATCACAGAATATGATATATTTCTAACGTCTCCCTCCCGGTGCAACTTATCGTGACATTAAAACCCCCTGAGGGACAAATAAGGATAGTACGACATATGGCTCCACAATATATGCTTGGCAACGAGGTCATCGCCCATGCCTGCCTCGAAGCAAATCTGGATTTTGCGAGTGGGTATCCGGGTACACCCTCCTCAGAAGTCATTGATGTTCTCCGGTATCAGAAAGAACGGGACTTTCATATCGAGTGGTCGGTCAATGAAAAAGT
>CAZBGM010000001.1:37955-47676 GCA_964491505.1 uncultured Methanomicrobiaceae archaeon
CGGCACTGAGCACCGCACGGCAGTATTCAACAACGATCCCCGGCAGTATGTGGTTATTCCAGCCCACACTCGCATCCTGCATAAGATCCTAAATGAAAAACAGATACCACTTGCACAGCGTCTTGTTGAGCTGGGTTATAATAAGGCCGAGCGCCGTGGGAAGGTTGCTGTGATTACCAGTGGTATCGCCGCTGAATACTGTATGGAACTCCTGCCTGCCGATGTGTCGTTTGCAAAGATTGGCGGGTATCCGATCGATGAAGCCTGGCTTAAAGAATTTATCGAAGGCCATGAGAAGGTGCTCGTGGTAGAAGAGCTTGCGCCGGTCGTTGAGGAAATTGTGCGTCAGGTGTCGGGCGTTGTTCCGGTCTTTGGCAAGAAAAACGGAATTGTGCCATATGAGGGTGAACTTGACCCGTCGTCCGTCGCTGCTATCATGAAGAAAGCAGGCATTATTCCCACCAAAGAATATCAGGAAGCGAAAGCACCGGCAGATGTTCCCCGTCGTCCGCCACTCCTCTGTGCTGGGTGTGGTCATAGGGCGACGTTCCATGCGATAAAGAAGGTCTTTAAAAACGGTATCTTCCCCAGTGATATCGGCTGTTACACGCTGGGGCTTCAGCTCGGTGCTGTTGATACGACGATCTGTATGGGTGCGTCGGTAACGGTGGGAAGCGGGATATCAAACGCTGGTGAAGAGCGGGATATTGTCGCAACGATCGGTGATTCTACTTTTATGCACACTGGTATCAACGGCCTGTTAAACGCAGTCTACAACGGGGCAAACATGACGCTTGTCATTCTTGACAACCGGATTACTGCGATGACCGGCCATCAGCCCAATCCGAATACTGGTGTGACTGCGCAGGGCGTCGAGACCCCTCAGGTCTCACTGGAAGCACTATGTCGGGCCTGCGGAGTAACATTTGTCGAGACGGTGCATGCCTATGATTATACGGGTCTTGTTGAGGCGCTGAAGAAGGCAAAGGCGACGGGTGGTGTGAAGGTCATCCTCGCCCGGCAGGCCTGTGTTATCTCAGAGAAACGGGCGAAGATCAAACGCAAGCCTTTCACGGTCGATGCCAGCCAGTGTACCGGATGTGGGGTCTGTCTGAAATTTGGCTGCCCGGCTATTGAAACTGATGACGAAGGGAAAGCGAGCATCACCTCACTCTGTAGCGGGTGCAGTGTCTGTGCTCAGCTCTGTCCTTCCGGCGCTATCCATGTGGAGGGTCGATCATGAAAGAGAGTTTTGATGTTTTAATTGTCGGTGTCGGTGGCCAGGGCACTATTCTCGCTTCCAATGTCTTAGGCGAGGCGTGTTTGCAGGAAGGTCTTCCTGTCCGGGGTGCGGAGACGCACGGGATGTCACAGCGTGGCGGGTCGGTCGAGACCCATATCAGGATTGGCGGGCAGTACGGGCCTCTGATCAGTCCCGGTACGGCCGATCTTCTGATCTCCTTTGACCTTCTTGAAGCGGTCAGGTATCATCATTTCCTGAAAGAGGATGGGGCCGTTGTCACCAATACCGGTATGATTGTTCCGACCTCGGTCTTTCAGCAGAACCTGGAGGTACCGACCGAAGAAGCTCTCTTTGCTCAGCTCTCCGGCAGAACGGTGATTGCTGTTGACGCTGCCGGTCTTGCTGAGGAGGCCGGAAGTATCCTTTCACAGAATGTTGTGATGCTGGGTGCTGCGTCTGATTATCTTCCATTCTCAGTAGAATCACTTAAAAATGCGATAGCGGGACTGGTCCCGCCAAAAACGGTTGAAATTAATCTGAAAGCCTTTGACCTTGGCCGGTCATCGGTTTAATCACTTTTTGGGGAATTTTCTGTCTGTTCAGAGATAGTTTTGACTCTGCCAACCTGCCCGTCTTCAAGCCGGACCTTGATACCGTGGGGGTGGAAGGAGGAGTTTGTCAGGAGCTCTTTTACCGTGCCTTCAGTGGTTTTGCCGTTGCGCTGATCTTTTTTGAGAACGATTAAAACCCGCATTCCGGGAGATATATTGTTTCTGTTTGTTGGATTGGTTTTCTGGTTCATGTTTGTATTCCGTCCGGTTGAAGAATGCAGATTGTAATGCACCATATGGGCATAAGAGGACTTGGATTGAGGCAGGATGAAATCCTCTAGGTCTTGAGTTTGGAAGAAGGCTCTTATAGCATTCTGTCGTAAGGAGGAACTATGACGCAGTATCTGAAAGCACTGGGGTGCCTGATGCTTATTGCACTGTGTACGGCTGCCGGGTGTTCAGGAACGGGAACGCAACCAGCGTCGTCTGTGCCGCTCGTAGGCACTGACTGGGTGATGGTCTCCTGCGATGACGGGACGGGGACGCTGATTCCCGCACGGACAGGCACTGAGGTTACTGCCATGTTTGACGGTAAAGGTAATCTGGGGGGCAGCGCCGGATGTAATGGGTATGGCTGTTCGTATGAGATAAGTGGCGAGCAGATGTCCTGTGGACCGGTGATAACAACGCTGATGTATTGTGAGATGCCTGAAGGGATGATGGCTCAGGAACAGGCCTTCCTTGCGGCTCTTGGAAATGTGGCCCGGTACGCGATTGACGGCGACTTGCTCATGCTGTATGGTGAGGACGGCGGGAAACTGGTAGTCTTTTCGGCCGTAGCCTGAGAAAAAGAATGTGGTAGCGGGTCAGGCTCGTCGGTTTGGCCTGTGCCCCCTGTTTTCATTTGAGATTGTAACAGATTTTGCTTTGAGTGTTCTTTATGGTTATCTGGATAAAAAGCCAAAGATGCCACGATCAGCTGACTCGTTCTCTGCCAGACTCTGGAGGCGGATTTGTTCGAGTTCAATGTTTTGTAGCTGTTCACGGAGAAGATCTCTCGTTTCATTATCACACTCGGCACAGTTCAGAAGAAGCTGTTGCATTTCTGTAATCCTTAGCTGATTCTGTCCGACTTCGCTGAGGATGGCATCTGCGTTACCTTGGTCTCCTCCAAAGAAGAATCGTGACAGCCCGCTTCGTGCCTGAATATTTTCTTCAGCCTGTATCGTGGCCTGCACTGAATTATTGAATCTCTGAGCGATCTGGGCAATCTGTGGCCCGATTCCACCGGTCATATTTCCGGCGGCAAGGAAGGTATGGACGGCAAGCCGGACGCTATTCTGATTTTTCAGAATGTTCTGCTGTCCGGCTGGGGCCTGCAAAAGACTCTGATTTAATTCCTGCTGATATACCTGAAGTCGCTGGTGTAATCCCAACTCGGTTTGTACGGCTGGTGTGTCTACTCCGGTCAGATGTACCTGTTGTTGGATATTTTGTGATGGATTCTGCTGGATGCCAGTACCACTTCCGGGAATCTGCTGTTGTTCTGTCATGAGGAGACCCGGTGCTGGTGGTGCCTGCTCTGATGAAAGATTGCCAGCGGATCCGCCAGGTGTTCCCTTTGGTCCTGCTGCTGTTACTACACTGACAAAGAGTAGCAGGCAGATCAGGATGATGATGAATTTTTTCATGGTAATCTCCTTGTGCTGTTGTAGTGTACAGTCTGAATGAATAATAAGGATTATGAGAGTGAGGTGTTGGGAAGTGTGAGCCTTCGCTACTGACCCACCAACTTTAAGAAATTCTGCTTAAAACGTATAAAAATAAAAAATAACGCTATAAAATGGAAATACGCTGAGAGGGAGATTTGAACTCCCGAGGGGCAAAGCCCCACAGGCTTTCCAGGCCTGCGCCCTACCGGACTAGACTATCTCAGCACTAGTGCCTTACTTATTCTGTCAACCAGCACTTTAACCCTATTGCTTTTGGGGCATTGAAAGTGGTGGTCTGCTCAGTCTTTTCTGCCGGATGTCCATCCCTTCGCATAGATGCCTGGTGAGAGAAGAACACGTTTTGGCTTTACAATGAGGCCCACCTGTCCCGGCAGAATCTTATCAGAATCTTTCAGTGCAGTTCCGGTGCAGACAAAAACACCGTCCTCATTGATAACGGCGACATCTTTGCCTTTTTTAAACTCATCCTGAGTGAGGACACCGACACCCGCAAGAGAAGCGCCGTGGCAGAGGGCATCGGTTGCGGTTGTTCTGATGTGGACCTTGGGAAGTTCTGTAACCAGATCCAGTGACGGAAGAACCATGTTCTCCAGTGCCGCTGTGTTTCCTTCATGGGCACTGACTATGGCATCTTTCAGGTCATGCAACGTATGGGCGTCTTTTTCTGAAAACGTTCCTGAACGGGTTCTGCGTAACTCTTCCATGTGGCCATCAACACCAAGGGCCAAACCCATATGATGGCAGAGCGACCGGATGTAGGTTCCCGCTTCACAGCTCACTCTGAGGAGCACGAGCCGGTCCTGATGATCCAGCAGTTCGATATTATAAATCGTCCGTATCCGAAGAGCACGTTTTACGGCACTCTTCCGGGGAGGGCGCTGATAATTTCTGCCGATAAACTCATCAGCGATCCGTTTCACATCTTCAGTTTCGACATCGCCGTGAAGCCGAAGCACCGTGACGTACTCCTTATCGTGGCTGAGAAGGTATGGGGCAAGCTTTGCTGCCCGGCCGGTCATCAGGGGCAGGACCCCGGAAACCATAGGATCAAGGGTTCCTCCGTGGCCGACTGGCACACCAAGAATCTTCTGAGCCCAGGCGGCAACCTGATGGGACGACGGCCCCTGTGGTTTATCGAGCACAAGGACACCTCCTTCGGGACGCTGGAGATGAGGGAGTATTTGCTGGTTATCTGTCATAGTGATCCGTTATTTCTGGTCGCAAGAAATGTGTTTAAGGCAGAAAGGGTTCCTGAAAGTGATCCATCGCCGATGAAATCAGGGGTAATGCCCTTGCCCTCCATCCGTTCTGCGGTGATATCGCCGATGGCACCCTTTAGAAGATCGCTCCGGTTCTCCCACAACGCAAAGGAGAATGAATTGGCACTGGTAAAGATCACCACTTCAGCGTTTGCAAGGTCGAGCTGTTCTCCGGTGGGTTCAAGGGCATACACAAAATGTTCTGCCGGTTTGCCGCCACGCTCTTCAATAGAACGAATAAGCTCAGGATTGGGCACATCAGCACGTGGAATCCCGACTGTCTTTCCCTCAAGCCATTCGCCTAGATATGGGGCGAATTCCCGCGAATAAAAAGCTGGGAGTGTTTCGCTGTTGACGCCGAATTCCTGAAGTGTCTTTGTTGTCTGTGGACCGATAGAGATCACACGGGGCGGGCAGGTCAGGTGGGGGCCAATAAGCTTTGCCGGGAGAGCACTGGTAAAAAAAATGCAGTCGAATGTTCCGGCATTTGCCTGAATGAGAAATGCATCGATATTTTCCTGATAGACGGCAGAACGAAGCGGAGAGACCGGGTAACATTCATGCCCGAAGCTCCTGCAAAGTTCAGGGTCCCGTGCTGCCTTGTCTTTCAGTCGGGTAATGGCAATCCTCATGCAGAATCATATTGCAGGGTTAAGATTAATACATCTATCTCTTCAGGAAAGATTGCCTCGTTAAGATCGATCTGTTTTAGGGGAGATAACAGCGAAAATTTCTGTGTGATCAGTGCGGTTTTGGCTGGCGTTCTCGTGGGGGTGGCACTTGGCACCATCAGCGGGTGTATTCCGGGAATACATGTGAATACAATGGCCGGACTGCTTCTCTCCGGCGTAGGTGTGTTGACGCTCTGGATGGGTCCGGTCACTCTCGCCGTCGCGCTATTTGCCGCTCTTATTACTCATACCTTTCTTGATATCGTGCCGGGAACGTTTTTTGGGATTCCTGATCCGGATACCGCCCTCTCAGTATTACCTGCCCATTCTCTCTGCCTGAAGGGTGACGGGCCTTTTGCGGTCCGAATCTCGGCTCTTGGTAGTGCGTGGGCGGTTCTGTTTTCCCTGCCGTTCTTTCTGGTGTTCTTCTTTCTTCTTCCTTTTCTTCAGCCCGCTCTGGACTGGGGGATCGGTATTGTGCTTCTCGCCATCGTAGGCTATATGGTCATCTCATCAGAGTCCCCGGGATGGGCTCTTCTGATTGTTCTTGTTTCAGGAGTGCTGGGGCTTGTTTCGATGCGCTATAGTTTTCTCTGCTGGCATGTGGGTGGTGGTTCAACGGTGCTGATGCCGCTTCTGGGAGGTATGTTTGGTCTCTCAGTGCTTCTGACGTCATCCGAAGGAACAATGCCGGAACAACGCGATGCAGGAAGAACGATTCCTGTGGCATGTCTTCTGAAAAACAGTATGCTGGGAACCTGTGCCGGTGCCTTTGTCGGCTGGCTCCCGGGTCTTTCGAATGCAACCGCAAACGCCCTCTTAAGCGGTATGACCCATGACGACGAGCATGGGACCGGATTTTTGGTTGCGACCAGTGCGGCAAACACGGCAAATGCTTTTCTTTCACTCGCGGCATTTTATGCTCTCTCACGAATGAGAAACGGTGTAATGGTCTATCTTTCGGCAATACCTCTCCCTGATCCGTCCATTCTTTTGATTGGCGGAGTGATTGCGGCGGTGATAGCTTTTCTTCTGACCGTTGGTATTGCCGGATGGGGGCGTATTCTGGGAGGGATTTCTGTAAAAAAACTCAGTTATGCGGTCACCGGACTTTTTGTCGCCCTGACTCTGCTGCTCTGTGGTCCATTTGGACTTTTCATTCTGCTTCTGGCAACAGGTGTGGGTCTCGTTCCGTATCTCGTCAATGTCAGAAGGGTTTTTTGTATGGGGGCAATTATTGTCCCCGTGATCTGTATCTCACTCTTTTCACTTTCTCTTTAGGCGATAAAGAGGGCAGCGATGTAGATGCCATACAGAAGCAGCAGGATAATGCCCCATCCGCGAATGACCAGACGTTTTCCTAAAAGAAACGGAAGAACAGCAAGGGCAAAACCACCCATAATCAGAACATCAGTAAATGAGGGGATGGGTATTGGACTTAGAAGCGATCCCCCACCCATAACGAACAGAAGGTTGAAGATATTGCTGCCGAGAATATTCCCGGCTGATATGCCGGTCTCTCCTTTGTAGAGGGCAACAAGTGATGTCGCCAGTTCAGGAAGTGAGGTGCCTACAGCAACCATCGAGACCCCTATTATATAAGAGGGGATACCGAAGGCAACAGCCAGCGTGTTGGCACTGTTCAGCAACAGTTCAGAACCGATAATGACTCCGAGAAGGCCTCCTATTGTATACATCCAGTCGGCATTGCCATGTACCTGAATCTCTTCAGTAAGCTCAGTGTCAGCTTTCCTGATCCAGAGCAGATACATAATAACGACAAAAGCGAGAAGGAACACGATGCCGGAAAAAGCGGTCAGCACACCACCGTATGCGAGGGTGACAAAGATGGCCGAGGCTGCGAACATTGCCATGGTCTGATGCCACATATCAGTTTTAGCGTTTCCTTTTACCAAAAAGATAGCTGGGTATAGTGCTGCACACAAGGCAAGCACGAGGGCAATATTTGCTATGTTGCTTCCCAGCACATTGCCCAGAGCGATGCCTGGATTGCCTTCTGAAATCGCCCGGATACTGACCACTAATTCCGGCAGCGAGGTACCAAAGGCGATCACGGTAAAACCAATAAGTGCAGGTGCGACCCGGTATCGCAGTGCCAGTCCGCCACCGCCTTTGACAAAATAGTCAGCGCCTTTGAGCAGAAAAAGAAGGCCAAGTACAAAAATAATTATATTCAGTATCATCACAGACAGTCAACCGTTTTCTGATATGCACATACCATATGCTTGTGCATGATAATGATTTTTCTGTCTGAGTGGGTGTATTTTTTGGAAAAATGTGATCTATAAGAGAACTATATGAGTTTGTCGGGAGTATACTAGTATATGCAGGAGTACTGGTTTGGGACGGTGGACGGTGACAGGTTTGAGCCTGCCGAATCGGA
Source organism: uncultured Methanomicrobiaceae archaeon (assembly GCA_964491505.1). Classification (GTDB taxonomy): domain Archaea; phylum Halobacteriota; class Methanomicrobia; order Methanomicrobiales; family Methanomicrobiaceae; genus CAZBGM01. Next base: position 45,817 of record CAZBGM010000001.1, read on the forward strand.
TAGCGATTCCCGTGCCGACCGTGTGCAACACCTTGGAATAAATATCAGAACCTATACGCCACTTCCGCTTGAAGCAGCGATTGCCTGTGGTGGTTTTTCATCTCAAAAGGAGTACCTTCGGGATTTACGGGAGGTGAGCTTTGCCCTTGCAGAGGAAAAGATTGTAGCTTTATTTGAGCGTGGCGATCTTGAACTGATTCAGATGGTTCGCTTGCTTGATGAGATGGATACGGTAGTCAATCTACTTACAGAGCGGGCGACTGAGTGGTATGCAATAAAAAATCCCGGTTTCTCCCGGAAGTACCGCTCGCTGAAGGGCGGCAAGATGGTCTCACTTCTGAAGCGTGATCGTGGTAGCAGACTGGGGCCGATTGGATCAACGATAGAGTCGCTTGCTCAGGAACGCACGGCTCTTATGAAGACAATCTCCTGGCGGGCCGATGCAGTGCTTCCGAACTCCAGCGCTCTGGTGGGCGGTCTGGTTGCCGCACGCCTGCTCGCCCGTACCGGGAGTCTTGAGGGGCTGGCCCGTCTCCCTTCATCAACGCTGCAGGTGATGGGTGCAGAAAGTGCGCTTTTTTCGCATATCCGCTCGGGGGCTCCGTCACCGAAGCATGGAATTATTTTCCAGCATCGCCGGGTCCATAACGCTCCCCGTGAAGTGAGGGGTCGGGTTGCCCGTGTGCTTGCCGGGAAAATGGCAATAGCGGCAAAGATGGACTGCTATCGTGGTGAGATCGATGCGGCGTTTATTGAACATGCCCAGCAGGCGATTGACCGAGCTGGAGAGGTGCCACAATGAAGCGAAAGAATGGTGTTTTGGTCTCACCTGGCAGGGGTGGCGTGTATGGAGAACGGATGATGGGGAAGTTTCGGGTCTGGGATCCGAAGCGTAGTAAATTTGCCGCTCTTGCTGAACTTGAACCCTCCGTTGATCTGAGCAAAGATATGGACGTGCTTTATCTTGGGGCGGCAAACGGCACGACGGTCTCTCATATCGCAGATTATGTGAACGTGGTATATGCAGTGGAGTTTGCTCCCCGGCCAATGCAGGATCTTTTAGAGGTCGCACGTAAACGGGAGAATATTGTTCCTATTATGGCCGATGCCCGGCGTCCGGCGACATATGCACCGCTTCTTACGAAAGTGGATATGCTCTTTCAGGATGTGGCACAACCGGATCAGGTGGCGATTGCTCTTAGGAATAGTGTATTCTTAAAGGAGGGAGGTGACCTGATTCTTGTTATCAAGGCACGGAGTGTGAATGTGGCAAAGGATCCAAAGGTGGTCTTTGCAGAAGCGGAAGAAGAACTTAAGGCCGGTGGCATGGTTGTTGATAAGATGGTTGGGATTGGGAAGTACCATACGGATCACGCGGTGCTGTTGTGCCGGAAAGTTTGAACTACCTTTTTTTAATGTAGTAATTTTTCAGAAAAGAGAAATAGTCCGGAGCAGATTCGAACTGCTGTCGCAAGATCCAGGGTCTCACATGATTGACCACTACACTACCGGACTTCGTGCCTTACTTAATTGGATGAAGGGTGATATAAGGGTGACGAAATTTGTTGGAATTTTTCGTGGATGACGAGCGGGCACCATTTGGTAGTGGAGTGAATTTCGTCATTTGCTGCGGGGGTTTGGGTGATGATCCTGGAGACGATTATGATCAGTTCTGAAAGATCACGAATTCTAACGCCAATCTTCTTTTCATTCACTTTTCGACCAGTTGATTTTCTGTCACGACCACAAAGGATATATTAATTGTAGTGCAAATATTGGAGCATATTCCGTCGTTCGGAGTATGGAGCCACGTGAAGGGATTTTCGACTATCGTCGAAGTCTTGGAGGGTTCCAACACTG
>CAZBGM010000002.1:0-32298 GCA_964491505.1 uncultured Methanomicrobiaceae archaeon
GACCGGGTGCATGCGGCGCTGAGTGAGATCGGATTCTAACAATACTTTTTTTTTATTTTGTCAGTTGCAGCAAACAAAAAGCAGTTTAACGGATATTAATAGCCATATTCTCCGTTTTAGCCAATTTAAATCGTGTTCTGAATGGTTCTCTCTTTTCCTATGTAGCTTACAACTCTTTTTTTCTCTCTCTTATGAGATGGTTTGGCACCACTCGAAAGACATTTAGATATCCACGTCTGATACCTTCCTATCAGAAGATTTCGCAGGAGCCTGATTTAAAATTATGAAAGGACGTACCCTCAAAGTGAGTGATATTGCACAGGAAACCGGTCTTGACGAGGCACAGGTCCGTTCACTGGTTGAAAATTATGGTTCTGTTCTTCCCTCCCGCAAAATTGGCAGGATATCTCTGTTTGAACCGGGTGCTGTGCCACTGATTCGTTCCATTGCTGAATTGTCGGCGCAGGGAACCAGTCATGATGAGATCCTTACAAAGTATCAGAAACCGACACGTAAAACGGTGTCAGAACTGATGCGAAACCGCCCGGCAAATAAACCCGGTGAGGGCACGTGTTCTGTTGCCACATCCTCGGTTAAAGAACAGTCATTTTCACAATCAAAACCATCATCAATCGGTGGTCATGATTCCAGGATCTCATCTTCTCTTGATGATTCCTTTGCGGCACAGGAACGGCGTATCGCACGCCTGATTGCCAGGACTGAAACGTTGGAGAAGGAACTATCTTCAATGAAAGCTGCTTCAGAGAAATCTGTTGGAGAACAGGAAACCCAACACGCTACGGTGCAGGATCAGATTGCCTGTACTGATGATTGGATACGCTATTTTGAGGCACGTCTCGATACCATTGCTTCCGGACAGAAGGAACTACAGGAGAGCATGGCGACCTGGATAGAGTATTTCGATGAAGAGATAACATGGATGAAACGTTCACGTCTGGATAAATTCAGAACAGCACTCAAAGGAGATGATAGAAGATGACAGAACAAAAGCCCCCAAAAAGTACAAAGTGGAAGTCTCATACTATGAACTTCGCAGAGGATGCCTCAACTCCCGGCACAGTTCCAAATACTGTAGTAAAAGGTGCTGCGGCATTGATTCTTGCCCGTGAACGGTGGAAACTGGTGGCCTTAAGCTCTGCCTGTAAAATGATACTGGGTGAGAAAAAGGAAGAATAACTTCCTGTCAGATTTTCTAATTTCCATTTGTTAGTAATCTATTCTTTTTTAGATGGATCAGTCTCTTTCTCATCTGGCAGATATTCGATCACCAGTGCTCCAATATAACCACAATCTTTGCACCGGTACTGCCACCCTGTATATCCTCCGGAAAGAGGATAGATATGAATACTTTTGCACATAGGACAGCGAATCATAGAGGTGAATCCGTTAGTGACAGAGAAGAATCTACCGGACTGTTGCCCTGAATAATAGTATAGATACTATTTTTCGCAGACTCTCTGTCTCCTTAAAACAGGAATATTAAATATCTCTGCTGATATGGAGAATTCTTGGGATAAAATCCAATATCCACAAGAATTTATTAATAGTTTGCTACGTAGATTATGATGAGGTTAACTGTATGACTGAAGGTGTAATTATTGTCGAAGAGCAGTATATCCAGATGAACTGGTGGATAATGCTCATTCAGGGTCTGATATCCATTATCTTTGGAGCAGTAATGGTGATCTGGCCTGATGTAGTGTATAACATTCTTGGCTACCTTCTTGGTGCCTTAATTGTCCTCTTAAGCATTGCAACGATCATCAAGGGGACCATGGCACACCGGGAAGCGGGATATCGTACGGGGTTGATTCTTCTGGGAATTATTGGAATCATCATTGGGGTGCTTGCCCTCCTGCATGAAACTGTTCTTCTTGTTGCTATCCCAATTCTGATTGCCATCTGGGCTTTCATTGCGGGTCTTGGTGAACTCGCCGTCGCTGCAACAGCATCCGGCGAAGGTCTTGGTTTCCGCATCCTTATTGCTATTGTAGGAATTATCTCGATCCTTATTGGTGTCTATCTTATCTGGTTCCCGTTCCTGACAACTGAATTACTGATCTGGGTGCTCGGCATTCTGTTTATTGTATTTGGCCTTGTGGGAATTATTGCCGGATTTGTATATCAGGCATCTGAGGAACGGGCAGCATAATCTCTCTCACTTTTTTTATATCTCCGGTTATCAGGAGTAATTCCATTTGAAATGACAGCGTGAGAATGAAAAAACAAATACTAAGTGAGAGTAAAGTTTGTAGATTATTATAATGCGTCCTGAAGAATGGAGATGTAATATCAGATGAATGATGCAGATGGCAAACAAACCCCTCCGGAGAGTACACTTCGTTCACCTGATCGCCTTGAATCCTTCTTTGATGCTGTACTTGCAATTGCAATTACCATTATGGTCCTCTCCTTTGAACTTCCGCAGAAGGTGCCCGGATCTGACGTTAGCACTATTTTCTGGGCGGTCTGGCCGCAGATCTTCCATTATGCCGTGGCTTTTGCAATTCTTGCTACCTTCTGGATAATCCATCATCGTGTCTTTGCGGTTATACGGTACACTGACAGTATGCTGGTTCTCATCAATATTACCATCATCTTCTTTACCTGTCTTGTGCCCTTTAGCACCGCCTTAAATATGGACTCTGATGTCGGCAGTGGAAAGATGATACTTTTCCAGGCCATTATGCTGATACTTGCACTGCTCTTTCTTTTGCAGTGGACATGGGTTAAAAGACATCCTGAATATCTGAATCGAACTCTTTCTGATTCATATATCAGAATTCAGACATTTGCTTCTGTATTGTTCCCCACTTTTGCATTTATTGCCCTTCTATTGGCTTTTGTAATTCCAGACTGGAGTTCGTTTGCTTATTTTGGGATATTTTTTGGTATGCGTTTCATTCATCTGAAAGAAAAATCGAGCCACTAAGTGGATGGGTAAATCCAGAGTGCCAAAGAACTATATAATAGATTAACTCACTGTTTGTTTAATGGATGAAAATGAGGCTTATCAGAAGGCAAAAGCCAAAGCTCGCCGGATTAAAGGCTTTTATCATCATCTTGCTGCCTATATTCTGGTCAATCTGCTCCTGATTGTTATCAATTTAATTTTTTCGCCTGATTATCTGTGGTTTTACTTTGTCACAGTATTCTGGGGAATTGGTCTGGTCTGGAATGCCTATGAGACATATAAAGAACCAAATGAGGAATGGGAGGAGAAGAAGGCTCAGGAAATTCTGGAAAAGGAAAAGAAAGAGTAATTTCTCTCCTGAAGTCTCGTTGATTGTGCAACTGGAAGAGATCGCACAACTTTTTTTCAGTTAATTGTGGAAAAGCCAGTAGAGGGATGGTTACTGTAAAATCTTAATCTGAAAGAAAATTTCTGGTATTTATGGGAAGGTGAGGAAATTTCCTGAGTTAGGATTATGAAGCTGACCCGTCAGGATTGTTTGCCTTCATCGTCTGCATACCGTACATAATAGGAGGCACCATGATCGAGTTTTGTGCCGGGGTCCATCTCAACAAGAGGTTGTTCGGCATGAATCTCACAGACATATTGGGCAATACACCCGAGAATTTGCATGCCTATCGCCGGTCTGCCGCAAAACTGGCAGGTGTGTTCATGGTCCATAATTCTTAGTAGGATCTTTTGCTACAAAAAACTGGCGGTGTAAGACTCTCTAACTTCAATTTTCCTTTGAAAGCGGTGAAGCATCTATAAGAGTAAGAGCAAAAATTTTGAGGAAAAGAAAGTGGGCTCGTCGAGATTCGAACTCGAGACCTCCGCCGTGTGAAGGCGACGTCATAACCAACTAGACCACGAGCCCAGTAAGTAAGGTGAAAAATGCATCGACCGGGAATTGAACCCGGGCTATTGGCTTGGAAGGCCAAAGTCATACCACTAGACCATCGATGCGCACATGCGTGCCTTATTCTATTGTAGCCAGCAGGTAATGAATATGCATGTTTCAGAACTGAAAAAAGAAAGAATGAGATGGTTTATTGGCGCATCTCAGCTTCTATTTTATCGAGCGCCTCAATACGCTTTTGCAGGGGAGGGTGGGTTGAGAAGAGCTCCATGATGCTCTCCCCGGAAATTGCTGGAATAATATAGAAAGCGTTTGCTCCCTCGATCTCCTGCTTCTTCTTTGTTGGGACTGTCTCCATTTTTCCGCTGATTTTCTGTAGAGCGCGCTTGAGGGCGGCAGGATTCTCAGTGATGTAGGCACTTCCCCTGTCTGCTGCAAACTCACGGTAGCGGGAGAGAAGGCGCATCAGAAGTTGTGACACAACACCAACGACAACGGCCACCGCAATGATGACAAGGTAACTGCCACCGCTGTCGCGACTGTTAAAGAGCGACCCCCAGAACGCATACCGCATGATCATAAACGCAATCATAGCAAGGAAACTGGCTACCGTCATTGTGAGAATATCACGGTTCTTGATATGTGAGAGTTCGTGGGCAAGCACTCCCTCAAGTTCATCTGCTTCCAGAAGCCGCATGATTGAATCTGTGACACAGACCACACCGTTTTTAGGACTTCGTCCGGTTGCAAACGCATTGGGAACCGGGGATGTCATCACATAAACCCGTGGCTTTGGTATATCTGCCCGTTCTGCAAGACGCGCAATCGTAGCATGAAGTTTTGGGTACTCATCTTCCAGTGCCGGTTTTGCTCCGGTGCTCATCAGCACTAATTTATCTGAAAAGAAATACTGGGCCAGTGCAAAGACGACAACGATTCCCAAGGGCAACATGTAATTGCCCGGGAAGAAGGACACCAGCACTGTCAGAAATATCAGATAAAGTACCAACATCAGGAACCATATGACAACCTGCCGGAAGGTAAGGCCAAAGTCCCATTTCCATCGTAACTGACTCATAGTACCTAACATCTATGAACACTGGTAATGAAATATTTTCCTTATTCTGAAGATTTTTTTGAGGCACATCCACTCATTTGTATTGCACCAGAGATTGAGATGGACAAAAAGGGGCATTTTTTTAATTTGTGGCCCATTTCAGGTTAATTTTGAGCATAGAATTTCCAATCTAAAATCAAGTTACTGATAGGAAGCATCCGTAAAAGAAAAACCTTTAATCTTTCTTTTCCTCTAACAGAATAGTATGAACGAGAACGATGCTCATGCACTCAGTGATGTTGCCTATGGTCTGTTCGAGGTTTTTCTCAACAGGGAACTGCATGGGCGGGGTCACTATCTGTTTGAACGCGTTGAGCAGGAAGTTGATTTCTCTGTAGAATTCTCAGAGATCTTTGCCATGTTCTCAGAGGAATATCCTCAGCTTGCCGGGGCACTGACCGAACGGTTTGGCGCGGAAGATACCCTCTATAAGATGATAGGTGCCGGCGAAGGTATTATTCCTTCATGCACCACCCAGATGTTCTGGATTGTGCAGGATGCCCCTGAGGTTCTGCCGGTAGATATTGACGATGAACGCGCTGGCAAATGGCTCATCTTTGTGGATAAACCTGATGCTGACAGACTCTGGGCTCAGATTCGTGATGCTACGGTTGCCGGGAACCTTGGCACTTCAGCAAAGGTCAGCACTGCAAAGGAAAATCCTGATTCACGCGATAAACGGTCTGTAATTTATGTCTTTACTGCCGATTGGAGTGATGAAGCAGGTGTGATGGCGGTCAGAGAGACGCTTCGCTCTTTTGGTGTTGAACAGCGAATTGGGTACAAAAGAAACATCGAGACGTATCACGGAGAATACAGCGATGAAACCGGGAAGAAAGTTACGTATTACAGTGCCTGAAATTTGCACTTGGAAAAAAAGATGAACTGCGGTAAACCGCAGAAAAAGATTATCCTTTCCGCTCCTTTGATTTGGGGCGGAGATTCTTATACCCGCATTTGCGGCATACGGTTGCCCGGGGTGCGTTACGGGCATTACATTTCATACAGATCTTTTTGTTTAACAGTCTCTCTTCTGCTTCAGCAAAACGTGCCATAATTCTTCAGTCCCTTCCTTATTGGTTCTATATACAACGACGTGTACGCTCTTAACAGTTTTCGTTGTGCGTCTGTGAGGTGATGAAGTCTCTGAATGCCGCAAGAGCTCTTCCGCGGTGGGATACCGCAGCTTTTTCATTGAGGGGGTACTCAGCAAAGGTCCGCCCATTGACCTCAAAGATGGGGTCATAGCCAAATCCATCACTGCCGCGCGGTGAAACGATCACACCTTCGACCCGTCCCCGAAAGATGGTTATGCCAGTCTCGTCAGCGTAGGCGATGGCCGTCTCGAAGTATCCTGTTCTGTCCGTCGCTCCACCCATGAGATTTAAAATACCCTCAAGCCCGATAGTGTCCAGCACATAGGCGGCATAGGGGCCGGGAAATCCATTGAGATGAGAAATGTAAAATCCGGTATCATCGACAATCACAGGACTGCCAACCTTCTCAAAGGCAAATGCTGCCTTCTGTCTGGCTATCTCTCCGACATCATCATCGCGATACTCAGGGCATTCCAGAGCCACATGCGTGACTTCAACCTCGTCACCGAAGAATGCGGCGACCTCTGTTGCTTTGTTTGGGTTACTGGTTACAACGGTAATTTTCACAGATATCTCCCCCGGAGGCGAATTTCTTCCACACGGTCAAGTATTTCATCAGCACCGGAAAAGGTTGACTGATAACCGGTGACAAACGCCATTTTCAATGTGTCTGCTTCTGCAGAGGTGCTTTCAAGAGTCTGGAAGAAGACGTGTACATCCACTCCCCGACTTTCTGTCTCATCTGAGATATATGAGAGGCCGAAATCGATGAGGGCAACACCGTTTTTAACCACAATCATATTGCTGGTTGTCAGATCCCCGTGGATGATAGCACCTGTGTGGAGTTTTCCTACTGTCTGGCCCGCACTCCGCACATTTTCCTGGGTAAGGGCACACTTGAGGGGAACCCCTTCCAGATATTCCATAACAATGGTGTCCGGAGTTAGATCGTGGATGATGGGGGTGCGCACGCCGTGTCGCCGTGCGGCAGAGAGAAGGCGTGCCTCTGCACGGGTCCGTTCACCCATCAGTTTTCGGTCCAGAGTCTCAGTCCTATAGATCTTAGGGAGTCGTCTTTTTTGCACAAGTGGCCCGATTCGTTCGATCACTGCCTCAGCACCGCGTGCGAATCCATTTACAGGAATTTCTGCCTGTTTATAATTCAGTGACGGTGTGTCATCACGCCACTTCACCACGACCTCGTCCGAACGATACCCGGGACGAACATGTGAGGATTCAATTGACAACGTCTGTTCACATTCGAGCATGATTGACCCTGTCAGTGCGATCATTGCGCCATTATCTCCAATAAACCGATTTTCCGGAACAAAGAGGGTGGCACCGCGTTCTTCGCACATTGCCGCAAGCATTGCCTGTAACCGTTTGTTTGCTCCGACTCCTCCGACGAGAAGAACTTCGTCCTTTCCGGCGTGCGCAAGGGCCCGTTCGGTGACTTCCACGCACATGGCAAAGGCAGTTTCCTGGAAACCCGCACAGACATCTTCGAGCGGGGCTTTACAGTCGGCGGCGGCACTCATCAGTCCGGAAAAGGCAAGGTCCATGCCTTTCACGGTATAGGGCAGGCAAACCGGCGTCCCATCCTTTGCATACTTTTCAACCAATGGTCCGCCGGGATGAGGAAGCCCCTGTTTCCGGGCAAACTTGTCAAGAGCGTTGCCAAGGCCAATATCGAGTGTTTCACCAAAAATGCGGTATCGCTCGTTTAAAAATCCCAGAATCTGGGTGTTTGCTCCGCTGGCATAGAGTACAATGGGGTCGTCACACCCGGTTGCCCATCGGCCAATCTCAATATGGGCGACACAGTGGTTTACGCCAATAAGTGGCACATCTAGGGCCGAAGCAATAGAACGCGCGGCTGTTGCCACCGTGCGTAGGCAGGGACCTAGGCCCGGTCCCTGAGAAAATGCCACCGCAGCTATATGTTCTGGTTTAGTAAGTACCGAGCCGATAACTTCACGCATTTTTTCTGCATGATGCTGGGACGCCTCGCGTGGATGAATGCCACCGCTGGGTGGTAGGTATGCGTGAGACGAAAGCGCTTTAATCGCGTTATTTTCAAAAAGAGCTGCACTGAGGTTCCACGCTGTCCCCTCAATACCAAGAATCTGCCCGGAAACAGGCATTGTCACTTAATTCTTAAATTCAGTATAGCCGCACTTTCCGCAGGCAAGGCGATCCTTGTGGTCTGCCATGTGGACACCCGGCCCGCAGCGTGGACAGTTTTTCTTCTGTGCCACCGCAGAGGTTCCATCAATCTTGTAGTACGTATGCCGTTTGACTACCATACCTTTAGGCCTCTTTGTTTGCGGCTGTTTCTTCAGCTGGCTCAGGCTCGGTTCCTGTGCGCTCGATCAGGTGTGCAAGTTCAACCTTATTGCGGGTTTCTTCATCGTCATAGATGCGTAATGCTCCGCGAAGCTCCTGTTTCCCGAACCCCTGCTTGATTGAGTCAAGAACCACACAGTTCTCAGCCACGTTCCGGAGTGCACAAAGCTTCCCCATGATCTCACGGCGTGAGGGAGTTGCCCCGTCAAATGTAAGGACAAATTCGACCTCCTGCCGGTTCAGAAGCCCGTTATTTTCATCTCTGATAAATTCAAAGTTCATCGATATCCCTCAAATATTGTGTGCCTGTTTATTTATAATATGGCTAAGAACTGTATTCCCCTGCTTCTGCTGTGAGATCTGTTTTCTCAAAGAGACTGAAGAGATTTCTGGCCCGCTCCCGTGAGGGTTCGTCAATGGTGCAGACGACAACACCTTCGTCCGGTTGACCATAGAGAACCGCAGCCCCCTCTTTACCATGGATGACCAATGGAATAACAGCAAGATCATCTTCTCCCTCGACAAAGACGAGGGCCGGAGTCATCTCAACGGCCCGCTGCATGGTTGCGATGAGCTCTTCTGTGATGGTGCCGGGTGGATTGATGACTGTAAAAAGGGGCTTCTCGTCACTGATGTCCCGGCCTTTGTAGATTTCGCGACGGGTCTTACCGTCGATAACTGCAATATCCGGAGTAATGCCGGCCAGAAGCAGGTTGTGGGTAACAACATCTCCGACTGCGTAGAGGATCTTTCCCTCTAAGAAAGGGAGGGCCGGTTCGAGATCCGGGTAGAGTGTACCAAATGGCTCTCTGAACCGTTCCCGGTAATTTCCGGGAAGAATATACATTCAGCGGACCTTCAGGGCGTACCTGCCGGGCATGTCAATGTTGGCTTTCTTTGCGATATCTGAGTTTTTTGGGTCGATAATGATGAGATATCCTGCCCAGTCAACACTTAGGTTGTTGCTTCCACATGTCAGGCAGACATCGCCATCAACAACATGATGGCACTCTCTGCAGACTTTTACTTCTTTTTTCTTACGTGGTGGCATCTGCCTGCTCCGCCTCAAATTCTTCTTTTAGCCACTCTTCGTTGCCAAGGCCTGCCTGCCGCATAGTGAGGCCAATCTTGCTCTCACGTGGCTCACGCTCAGAGAGTGAGAGAGCGACGACACGGCCCCGCATCCCATCACCAACTGAGATCTGACGGCGGCTCTCCTGACAGACAAGACGTCCGTTTTTCTCATCATAACTGATAAAATCGTCAGAAATCTGGCTTACATGGAGCATCGCGTCAATCGGTCCGAGTGAGACAAAGGATCCAAATCCGGTGTTCTCCACGACCATGCCGGTGATAACTTCCTGCAGTGCCAGACGAAGAACGAGAGCGTAAAACTTTACGTAATAATAGACGGCCCCGTCTCCGGGAATAATATCTCCTTCACCAATTTCAAGGATATCAGTCACTGCGATAAATATGCCAATATTCTTATCGATTGATCCTTCAAGCTGTTCCTGGAGGACGTCGAGGACCACCGATGTCAGATCATCGCCGAGGCGGTCTGCTGGCACTCTGACTTTATCAACCAGTGTCATTCTGTAATACATCTTTTTTATCTCCTGTTTATCCCCTGATAAGTTCAGTGGTATTTTTCTTTCGCAGTATCATCACATCTACGTCCTCTTTTCGAAGTCGGTCCTTTAGGGCACGGTCGTTCGTGAAGACGATAGAATCGTGGTCCCGTGCATAGGCAATCAGCTGATCATCCACGGGGAGGTTTTCATATCCGCTTTCAATGACGGTGCAACGGCGTAAGAGGGCCAGTCCAACCCGTGCTGCTGAGGCATTTTTCCCCTTTCCACGGGCAATACCTTCGAGTTCGTTCTGCACTGAGGTGAAGGCGATTGGCTCAAAGTCACCAACAAGCCCCTCTGCCTCGCGGAAGATATCTACGGTAAACTGTCCCGGCATCATCAGAGCGTTTGCGTCAAAGACCACTCTTATTCGGTGAGAATCCCCATGCCGATCAGACGCCATCTGCCGCCTACCTGTCTGCTTATAGCAATGCGTGCCCCTTCTGCGACACAGACCGGACGCTTCAGGACAACATCGACAACGTCCTGTCTGATATTGATCACAACGCCCACTGTTACAGCCGTGCCGACCGAAAGCATCAGGGGTTCTTTGTGCTTCAGAGGTTCGATTACAAACTCATCTCCGGTACCCACTGCCCGTTCCATAAGAGTGACTTCAAAAGACATCTTATTTCGGACCGGTGGCAGTTTGCCGACAGCGCCAGCGACCTGACCGGAGAGGGTATCACTCTTGGTTAGTGCCGGGTCAAGTTTTGTTCCTATGGCAACTAACCCTCCAGGCGTTGCTTCGGAGATCTTTTTGGCTCCGGTGTGCATAGTGGTGACTTTAGTGAAGATCGGTTCCCAGACAATCTGGTTCTCCACCTGTTCTTTCCTGCCAGGCCGAATCTCAATTTCGTCGCCTTCATGGAAGATGCCCTGAGTCAGAGACCCTCCAATCACACCGCCTTTTACATCGCGCCATGCACATCCAGGTTTGTTAATGTCAAAGGAGCGGGCAATCAGCATGAGCGGTTCTTCATCTGGATTACGAATGGGGTTGGGGATATATTGATTGAGTGCCTCAATGAGAGCTCCGATATTGATCCCTTTCTGTGCTGAAACCGGAATGACCGGTGCGTTTTCAGCAATTGTTCCTTTCACAAATTTTTTGATTTGTTTGTAATGTTCAATCGCCTCGTCCTGTGATATAACATCGATTTTGTTCTGGACAATGACGATATTTTTTATCCCGACGAGTTCGAGTGCCATCAGATGTTCTTTTGTCTGGGGTTGTGGGCATTTCTCATTTGCCGCAATCACGAGCATAGCACCATCCATAAGTGCTGACCCTGAAAGCATTGTTGCCATCAGAGTTTCATGACCGGGCGCATCAACAAAGGAAATGGTACGGATTGGTTCGCACTTTCCACCGCACTCCGGGCATTTTTTCTTTGTCGTGAAACGTTCGGGGCCGGTACATGACGGGCACTGGTAGAAGGTAGCATCTGCATAGCCAAGACGGATAGAGATACCACGTTTTATTTCTTCACTGTGCCGGTCAGTCCACTGGCCGGTTATTCCTGAGACAAGCGTCGTTTTTCCATGGTCGACATGCCCCACAAGTCCTATGTTAACACTCGGTATTCCGGGATCACTCAATGTAGTTCAGACCTCCTTTATTAATATATGACAACTCTACTTATACCTACTCTGCGAGGTTATTATCTCTAAGAGGATATACACCCGAGAACAATTATTTTCTGTGTGGTCGTTTGATTCACGCATAAAAAAGGTGTAAGCGACATTGGATCAACAAATTCTGCATACTGTGTAATACATTCTTTTATTATAGTGTGCGGAAAGTACAATTGTACCGAAAATCCGATTTCTTTTCAGGTGATATAATGGCAACACACGATACAGATCTCTCACGAATTGGGGTTTCTCTCCCGAAATCGCTCCTTGATAAGTTTGATGATATTCTCACTCTCCGTGGTTATTCATCGCGTTCAGAAGGAATAAGGGACGCAATCAGGAGTTATATCTCATACTATCAATGGATGTCAGATGTGCAGGGAGACCGTCAGGGTGTTATTACTATGGTATATGATCACGAACAGCGTGGTCTTCTCCAGACACTGACGGATATTCAGCACGAATCAATGGATATTATTCAGTCGAATCTTCACTCACATGTTAATCACGACAAGTGTGTTGAGATCATTCTCCTCAGAGGAGATGCTTCAAAGATTAAAGCGATTGCTGAACGTCTGATGGCACAAAAAGGGGTTGAGTCGGTTCGTCTGATGACGATTCCTGTTGACGGCTAAATAGAAAACGAAAAATTCGGATTTATCCTGCTCCGACTCCGTCCACCTCTTTAAACGCATCAAAAATCTCTTCGGAGTCCTGTGAAGATAGTTTCAGTTCGGCCCTGAAGTCATCAATATCCTGCTTCTTCTTCGGGGCATGAGTTCTCAGGGACTCAATACAGATTAATTGATCCAGACGATACCAGAGACCATTGGTGTCAATTTTTCCGAAGCTTTTGTCATGAATGACATTTATTTCCTCAATGGTCCCGGCTGTTCCGGTACGAGGGTAACGAACTTTACTTCCCACTACCGGGAGGGATTTATTCATAACGAAAAGGTAGGCAGGCAAGTATAAAAAACGTCCCTTCCAACTCATTATTACGATTATGGATATTGAAACAAAACCAGTTCAGCTTCGCCGGATCAAAAAGGAGTTTTTTGATGGCACTCACCGGGTGACAAGCCCGGAAAAGACCTATGAGATGGTGAATCCGCTGATGGAGATACTCCGTGTGCCTGAGATTATTGATGTGACTGAATATGAGCGACTGGGCATTCCGGTTTTTGGTGTGCCACGTCCCGGTGCAGCAAGAGGGGGTAAAAAAATACACTGGGGCAAAGGAAAAGAAGAACTGCATGCCAAAGTCTCAGCGATGATGGAGGCAGTTGAACGGTATTCTGCTGAATACCGGGGATCACCACTGTTGCTTTCAGGTTATGAGATGTTGGGTCTAAGGAAGGCGATTGATCCTCATTCTCTGTATCTGCCGCGCCGTCTTGAGGTCGGTGAGGAAATACATTGGTCTGCGGCATGGGACATTCTTAACGACGAGCCAGTGTATGTCCCAAGTAATGCTATCTACCACCCCTATGATCCGATGGGAATGGCGCAGCAGCTGTTCAGAAGTGATACGAACGGGATTGCCAGTGGTAATGTCTTGGAAGAGGCCATTCTTCATGCGATTCTTGAGGTCGTGGAGCGTGATGCAATCAGTGTTGCCGAATGGCAGCGTTCGATGGGTCGGCGTCTGACTATTACGCAGGATGGCCCGGCAAAAAAGGTTCTGGACCAGTTTACCGATGCTGGTATTGATATCCACCTTTGGCTACTTGACGGAAAAACCGGTATTCCGACCGTTGCTGCTGCTTCTGATGATACTCTCACAAAAGATCCGGGTATGTTGGTAATGGGATCCGGGTCACATCTCAATCCTGAGATTGCTGCGCTTCGGGCATTAAATGAAGTGGCACAGAGTCGGGCGAGTGAACTGTATATGCGTGATCAGAAAGAGATGGCAGATAATGATCCAAGGGTTCAGATTCTTGCAAAGGCGGGCTATGACCGGATGAAGCGGATCAACGGGATGTGGTTTAAAGAAGCCGAAAGCATCGATCTCAGTGAAATCCCTGATATCAGCACTGAATATATCGATGAAGATATTCGGATTTGTCTTGAAGAGATTGGGGAACATGCCGAACGGGTATGTGTCTATACATTCTCGCGGACTGAGATCCCGGTAGTGCGGGTGGTAATACCAGGTTTTGAAGTTTCGTATATGGATCCGTCCCGGCGTTCCGGTCTTGCAGCGAAGTAAGCGAAGATCTCTTGGAAAAAAAAGTCCGGAAAATAATTCCGGGATAAAAAATTTTAAAATTTCAAAAAAAATTATTTTTTATTGTTAGTTAAGAGTCAGACCATTCATAATGGCTTCGTCAGAGACTGCAAAGGTCTGTCCGGTTTCCAGAATCGTATATGGTCCAAGGGCATGTACTTCTCCGGTTCCATCTGAAGTGTAGGGTACAACAAATTCGCCGTCTGTGCTCTCCTGCAGATACGTAAACTGCCGGCCAGTGTTGGTTTCAACATCGAGTGCAATGGTTCCCTCTCCGCTGATATGTGCTCCGGGGACATACTCAAAGATCTTGACATATTTTACGACCAGATCACTTTTGGTAATGGCACTTGAAGGTGATTCATGGACGAGGCGGTAGTTATGCAGTGCCGGAACCTTCTCTGGAGGTGTGAGTACATCAGCACCGATGATCGCTGCTGACCTGCCGGGCTGTGAACTTTGTGAGAATGCGGTAAGCGCCGCTTCTGCTTCTGCTGGACTCATGTACGAGGCGCCGGTGATAACTGGGAATTGGGTGCCAGCCAGACTTCCATCCGCATACTGGATAAAGAGCACCTGTTCTGGGTCAACCATCGAACCATCAAAGTTATGGAGGCGTGAAACCATGGTCTCGAAATAATTCTGGTTGTAAAGGATCTGTGACTGGTACTCGCTATCTGAAACCGGTGCCAGAAGGTATTCAAGATGCTGAACCGTCGGTTCATAACTTACGTCATACCAGGTTTCCATTGCAGCGAACTTACCGGTGTCCATCTCAACGTCGGTGATAACATAATCTGTTCCCAACTTATCGAGAATCGTGTTTGCCCGCTTTTCGTCCTGATTCACAAAGAAGGCAGCAGCGCCGGTCTCACCGGTTACACCACCCTGGAATGGATTCGCGTTGGGGATGCGCTTGGAAATGAAGGTAATCCAGTGACCGTAGTCCCACCATGACATGACACCATAAGCTTTAGGTGGATAGGTAAATTCATCCTGATCATATTCGGCATAATAATCAACACCGGTTTCCGGGGAGTTCTGACCGAACCATGCCAGTGCCTCATGCCAGTCAGCATTCATTCCGCCGTACTTCATCCCGTTACCCATCTCGAAATCGGTGGCAACCGAACTGCCTACAAACATCAGCCCGAAGAGCACTGCGATAACAAAGGGAAGAACCCTGAGATAGTCCGGAGTTGCTTTTTTCTGTGCGGCGGGTTTTGTCTGTTTGCTTTTTGCTTTCTTTCCTTTACTCTTTCCTGTATTCTTCCCGGTTGGCGTTGGTTCCTCTTTCTGTACCGTCTTAGTTTCGGTCTGCCGGTTACAGATTTTCATAAGGTCATTCCAGCCGAAATCAAGAGCAAATGCAATAAAAAACGCTGAAATGACTGCAATGTTTACCGCGAGGTAATATTCGTATCTGACATGTTGCCATGTTGAGAAGAAGATCAGCAATGACCAGACGATGACGAAGAGATGGTCATTACGGTTCTTTTTCCAGAACGAATAGAGAAGGGCAAAAATGCCTGCCACAAAGAGAATGAGTCCGTAACTAAAGGATAGCCAGGCACTCTCAAGTGACCAGGCACGGGCCTCCTGAACAGTGAGAGTGGTTGCTGGCTGGGCGAAGAAGCCAATAAGATTACCTATGAGTTGATTGTAAACCTCAGGGACAGCAATTCCAAGCACAATAGTGACCAGAATAATCAATCCAAAGATTGAAACAGGGTAATATAATGGTGGTTTTTCTGAAAGATATCTCTTGATACCATAAAGAACAAGTGTGCCCAGAATTACCGTTACATAGGCTAGTACATGTCCAATGGAATATGAAATCATGCTTAAAGAACTGGTATTAAACCCAATAGCAAATACACCCAAAATTGCGACAACAAAGAGAACAGTGTTTATCAAGGGAAGTGAATCATCACCAGTTTTCTTCCATCCGTCCCAGAGGAACTGAATCAGTGTATATACTGCTATTACAAGGGCAAAGAGTACCATCGTTGGCATATTGAAATATCCAATGACATAAACAATGCCAGTAATGGCAGCGAGTAATGCAGGTATTTTCAAACTCTCCCTGGCACTGAGAGAAACAGGGTGTGTCCGGCAGTATTCAAGCGTTACAACATACGCAAGAATAAACAGGGTTGAAAGCAATGCCTCGGCGATGTGGTGGTCAACAAATCCGAAGAGTGACCGGTAGAAATACTGGCCACCCACAATCGCGACAAAGAACGCTCCGATAATACCACACTTCCAGTTATAGAGCCGTTCGCCTAAAAGATACACTACCGGAACGGCAACTGCGGCCAAAAGTACCGGCACCCATGAGGCCACGTACATAATATCTGGTCGAAGGGATGCACCTGAGACCAGCACGACGGCGGATGTCAATAAGGCAAAGAAGGGTCCCCAGTCGACGACATGACCCGTTGGGAACTGTGTCATCGGCTCAAACCATGGATAGGCCGGGAAATTATTAATGATGACTTCAACCTGCCTGAGACTATACCAGGGATCATTTCCGAGAAGATTCACACCCGTTGCACTTACAAGACCCGATTCAGGTAAGAGGCGAAGCCAGATGGCAACAATAATGCTGAGTGCGAGAACTCCAAGGATAATGAGATTTTTTGGTTTTTTTATTGATGAGAGATCCATTGCTATCTACATAGATCTCGTACCCGAGAATATTTAGCTCTTGACCTATTGTCAACCTCAAAGAATAAAGCAGAGGTTAAGTGCTGTCAATTTCATGCCTTTTTTCTGGATGTGCTCTCCCAGAGGCTCATATCCTTACGAAACCGAAGAAGGCCAAGGAAGAGATAGATCTGATTGAGCAGGAACGAAGAGAGAATATTGCCTGCATAGAAGGAATAGCCAAGAACCAGCAAAGTTGCTGCCGCCACTAGCCCTGCCTGAAACATCAGAAGAGCAAGAAACACAAAAAACCCTCCTATAAGTGTCAGAGTTGGTGAAAGGCAGTTGATCATAATTCTGAGTGGGTAAACGGTTTTTGAGAACGGACGGTTCTGTCGGAGCAGGTCACGACCATGAAGGGTCGTTACAATCAAGCCCGCTGCCCGGCGGACTTTCTGGTGAAACTGAATTCTGAATAAATCAGGGGTTTCCTCGTAGACCTTTGCCCGTATTTCATAGACGGCACGATATCCATTTCGGATGGCCTGCATTGCAGTATTTGCGTCGTCTGCGCCAGCTTCTTCCTCAATGCTACTGATACACTCTCTTCGGAAGGCAATCAACGCTCCGTTAAAACTGAAGGTTGAGTCAAGAGCACTATCCCATTCACACATGGCGCCATAATAATCCCGGTACTTTCCCTCCATTTCCCCGATGGTCTCTTCCCGGGAAGAGTCAAGCGGCAGAAGATCCCCACAGACTGCTGCAATAGTATCATCACTTTCAAGGCGCTCTATGATGCGTTCAAGAGCATCTTTTTCAAAAAAAACATCAGCATCGCTGGTGACAATGATAGGATTTTGGGCATGTCTGAATGCCCGGTTGTATGATCGTGCAACTCCGAGCCGTTCTTCATTCCTAAGCACGGTGCAGGTGAGACCAAGACGTTCTGCAGTCTCCTTTGCAATCCTACCGGTTGCATCTGAGGAGGAATCATCCACAAGAATTATTTCATACCGGTCTTTTGGGTAGGTTGAATTGGCAATGTTCTCCATCCGTTCTTTTATAACCCGTTCTTCATTCAACGCTGAGATTACGATAGTAATGGCCGGAATATTTACTAATGGAGGGGCAACCTCCTGTTTCTTGCCATAATGGATATTATAAAGATATATTCCATAGGGCAGAGCTGCGACAGCAAGTAGCAGTAGGCCGCAGACGAAAAGGAAAAAGGTGAGGATATTCATAGTGCCAAACATTAAATGACGGTTACACTTTTTGCCAGATTCCGTGGCTTGTCCACATCACGACCAAGTCGTTTCGCTGTTTCATAGGAAAGCATCTGCAACAGAACCAGAGAGGAAAGAAGATGTTCAGCAGTTTCTCCGGGGGGGATTGGTATCATGATATCGACAAGGTCTTCTAGATCGTGATCCTGTTCTACCCCGATCGCTATAACAGGAGCACTACGAGCTTTGATCTCCTTAATATTCGCAAACATTTGATCATAGTCATCTCCCGGCAGGCAGAGTGCTACGACCGGCGTCTCTTCTGAAAGAAGTGCGAATGGACCATGTTTGAGTTCACCTGCAGCGTATCCTTCTGCATGGATATAGGTAATCTCCTTCATTTTCAATGCACCTTCCAGAGCGACTGGATAGAAGATGCCCCGGCCGATAAAGAACATACTTGAAACCTGTGAACATAGGGTGACAGCCTCGTCAAGTTCCCAGAGTAATATCTTGTCGATAGCCTGTTTGCATTCAACAGGATTTATCGGGAAGGCTCCGTTGCAGAGCCAGCTTGTCATCTTCAGAAACACAGCGACCTGAGCGATAAATGATTTGGTTGCGGCAACGCTAATTTCTGGACCGGCGTGGGTGAAGATGGTATTGTCCGCGACCCGGGTAACAGAACTCCCAAGTACGTTTGTGATGGCAAGGGTGGGACAGTTGTGGGCGATGGCACTCTGCAATGCTGCAATTGTATCAGCTGTTTCTCCGGACTGTGTGATGCCAATTACCAGTTCATGGTTAAGTGGACGTATGAGTCTGCATTCTGATCCAATCTCGACGGTTACCGGGATATCTGAATATTCTGCCATTAAATATCGAAAGATAAGACCGGCATGATATGATGTACCACAGGCAACCACTCTAATGGATTTTGCCTCTGAAAGGGCACCAAGATCCGTTTCGTCAATGGCGGTGAATGTCCGAAAAAACACTTCCGGCTGTTCGAAGATCTCCTTTTGCATGTAATGGTCATAGCCGCCCTTGCGTGCTGATTCCGCGTCCCAATCAATAGTCTGCCATTCGCGTAGAATTTCTTCCTCACCGGCATAAAGTGTGATTTCATCATGGGTTAAAACAGCGATGTCGCCATCCTCAAGAGGGAGAACCGACTGGGTATAACCCAGAAGCGGTGTCATATCCGACGCTGCAAGAAATTCTCCATCACCGTAACCAAGAATAAGTGGGCTTTTCAAACGTGCTGCGACAATGGCATCATTTTCCTGTTCAACCGCGAGAATAGCATAGGCGCCCTCAAGGCGTTCGGTCGTCTGCCGCATCGCTTCGAGAAGATCTCCCTCATAATATGACTCAAGAAGATGGGCAATTACTTCACTGTCGGTATCAGAAGTGAAGACATGTCCCGCTTCCAGTAATTCCCGCCTGAGTGTGACATAGTTCTCGATGATACCGTTGTGGACAATGGCAATGGCCCCGCTACAGTCAGTATGAGGGTGGGCGTTGCAGTCACTTGGGACACCGTGAGTTGCCCAGCGGGTATGGCCAATCCCTATTGAACCGGGAAGATCCATTGCGATAGAACCTAAATCTGAGATTCTCCCCTGTGCCTTTACAACCTCCACTGAAGAACCACAGGTAGCAACGCCGAAGGAGTCGTAACCACGGTATTCGAGTACCTGCAGTCCTTCAACAACGATCGGTGCAGCCCTCCTTTTTCCAATATACCCAAAGATGCCACACATCTCTACCGTACCACCGTATTGTCTTCCAGTTCTCCGGAGAGTGTTCGTCCCTCTTCGATTCTCGTTCCGTTGCCTGCGCGACAGCCTTTAAAGACAGTAAAGGGGGCACATGTAACATGATCGCCAAGAATTGCACTAAAGGAACCGGGCACATAGTGCTGTTGAATCTGGGCACAATGTTCATCGGCAATCGTTGCGACATGATCTGATAAGATGCACCCGGTCCCCGCCACAACTGATCGGATGGTTGAGTGCGATCCGATAGAGGTGTCATCCATGATTAGTGAGTCACTCAAGAGCGAGAAGGGTTCGACTGTGACACGATTACCCACTGATGTGAAAGGCATGATGGTTGCATTTGGCCCGATGTGGCAGTCTTCACCAATGACTACCGGGCCGATAATAGTGCTATTGGGTTCAAGCACAGTCCCTTTACCTACTCGAACATTTCCAGAGATTACCACGTTCTTTCTTATTTTTCCTGCAATGTCTGTTGATTTTTTACCTTTCAGGATAAAACGGTTCATCGGCAGCAAACTCCATGGATATATAGCGTCAAACCATGCATCAGCCATGACGATGTGCATCGCTGTTCCATGCGAGATGACTTGGTTGACTGCTCCCGGGAGGTCGAGACCATCATTGAGAAACCCAAAAATGTCCGGGCACATAGTATAAACACCGGTGCTGATCAGATGTTCACCCTGAACGGCAGGCTTCTCAGTGATAAAACGAACAGACCCCTCTTCGGCTGAGATAACGCCATATTCTGCCGGATTAGGGTCTAGGTGTGCCAGGACCGCGCATTTCTCTTCTCTCATTTTCTGCACTGAGAGAGGGCTGATATAATTGTCTCCGGGAAGAACAAGAAACGAACCGTCAACATAGTCCGTGGCACATAATAGTGCATCCGCCGTTCCCAGTTGTTTTTTCTGAACAACCGTTGTGACCTCTGTTTCAAGGCTGTTGAGATACTTGAGTACCTGCTCTTTCCGGTAACCGACAACAACGGTGATGTCCTGAATGCCTGCTGATGTGACCGCTTCGATGACATAGTCGAGAATCGGACGGTTTGCTACTGGAATAAGGGCTTTCGGACGTGAACGGGTAAGCGGTCGTAACCTGCTCCCCTCTCCGCCTGCCAGAATGACTGCCTGCATGATATTATCTCCCGATTTTTGTATCTTCTCTGATGACACCCTCAACAAAGGTGTTTGGTGCGACGTGTGTTCTGCTTCCAATGATTGTTCCGACATTGAGTGAACAGTTGATCCCGAGTTTTACCTGGTCGCCGACGACAACACCGAATTTTCTTCGGCCTGTATCATGTCTACCGGCCCATACGTTGCGGTTGTCATGGCGTAAATTCGCGACCTTTGCCCCGGCACCGAAGTTTGTTTCTGAACCGATGACACTGTCGCCTATATAGTTAAAGTGTGGAATCTTTGTGCCTGAAAAGATGACTGAATTTTTTATCTCAGTTGCATTGCCAATGTGGCAGTCATCTCCGATTGATGTTGTTCCCCTTATATAGGCATTTGGACCTATTTTGCAGTTTTTTCCGAAAATACACGTTCCTTCAATGTAAGTACCTGCGCAGATAATACTGCCTTCACCGAGTTGCACTGTGCCGTGGATGGTTACCCCGTCTTCAATGGTTCCGTGGATTTCATCTTCAGCGGTTTTGAGGATCTCTTCATTCGCATCCAGCAGATGCCATGGCTCGCCGATATCACACCAGAAAGAGATTGGAATGTGCCGAAGCGTTCCTGCATCAATATACTGAAACAGGGCATCGGTAAGTTCATACTCCCCACGTTCAGAGAGGGAAAGATTCCGGATAATTGGAAAGATATCCTCGCTAAAATGATAAATACCAGCATTAATGATGTTTGAAGGTGGCGTATGCGATTTTTCTGCAAGCCCTGTCACTAATGTTCCTTTGGTCTCAAGCGTTCCAAAATCCTCCGGATGCAAACTTTCGACAGAGGCAAGGCAGGGAGATGGTGCCGAGGCAATGGCCCTGAGATCTTCGGTTCGTATGATCATATCCCCGTTAAGGAGCAGAAAATCCCCTTTTATATCGTTTTCTGCCGCACGAACCGCATCGGCCGTTCCCATCTGATGGCGCTGGACGGTGTAGCGGATGGAAACCCCAAACGCACTCCCATCACCAAAGTATGTCCTGATTGCCTGTTCATGATATCCTACCACCAGAAGAATCTCGGTGATCCCGGCATCCCGCACAGCAGTGACTATATATTCAAGGATGGGCCGGTTGGCAACCGGAAGCATGCCCTTAGGACGAGATGAGGTGAGTGGCCGCATTCGTTTTCCCTCGCCAGCGGCAAGAATTACACATTGCATCTACGTTTAGTGCTCCTTTACCTGATCTTTCTTTGCAGAGCGTATAAGGGTGCACCCTTTTCCGTGCATCTTTTTTGCTGCTGCTCTGTCTCTTCCCTCGGCAGTAATCCGGATCTTTGGCTCGGTGCCGCTTGCCCGGATCAGGCACCAGCCTTCTTCCTCTTCAATCCGGAGTCCGTCGGTAGGATTTTCCGCTCCGAGACGGGTGAGCATTTCGCGTGCGGTATCTGAGTATTCAGAACTTCGGATCATCGGGTAGGAAGGGATGGCGTCGATTGCTGCTGCGGTGTCGATCTCCTTCGTAATCTCACAGAAGAGTCCGGCGGCATAGATCCCGTCCGGACAGAGTGAGTGCTTCGGGAAGATCCAGCTTCCGGATGGTTCTCCACCAAAGTCTCCCCAGGAGGTGAGCGCAGTTGAGACGAACGAATCACCGACCGGCGTGCGCCGGACCTCTGCCACTTCTTCGATTGCCATAGAGGCATCGACCGTGGTAACGATTTTTTTAGCTCCGAGATATTCTGCAAAAAGAATGAGCAGATGGTCACCGTGGATAAATCTCCCTTTATTGTCAGCGGCCATGAAGCGGTCTGCGTCACCATCATGGAACAATCCAGCCTGTGCACCGGTTGCCCGTGTCATAGCAAGCGCGACTTTCAGATTTTCTTCCGTTGGTTCTGATGGGCGGGCAAAAAACCCTGAAGGTGTTGCGTTCATGCACCGGGCTGTTGTGCCAAGGTCATGAAGCAGTTGTGGAGTTATTGATGAAGCTGCCCCGTTTCCACAGTCAAGCACGACATTCAACCCTTCGCAGGCATTGACGCTGTCAAGAATCGCTTCCAGGTGCGGAGTGATCAGATCGGAGGTGATGCTTGTTCCCTGTTGTTCCCACCCCCTTGGTTTCGCAGTGAGGTAGGTCTCTTCGATTGCGTCCTGCTGTGTGGGAGTAAAAGCAGACCCGTCCGGCTGGATCATCTTGAGTCCGTTATAGGATTCCGGGTTGTGGGATGCGGTGGTACAGCATCCGGCATCATGATGCCGGGCATTATAGGCGACAGTCGGCGTCGGGATGATACCACCATCGCTGATATTCCCCCCGGCAGCGAGGGCGCCGGATGAAAATGCATGAGCCAGCAGATTGCCGGTTGTCCTTGCATCACGACCCAGAACAATATGGGGGTATGATGCTGCTACCGTGCTGCCAACCTGCATGGCAAGTTTCAGGAGGTCTTCATCCCAGAGGCGTCTGATACCGGACGAACCAAAAAGCATGAAGATATGTCTTCATTTCAATGAAATATATATTGTCATCAATGACCGGCATATGCCGGATCTTTGTGTTATGGTTTATTTTTACCAAAGGGGCAGAAATGGGGGAGTTGCTGCATGTTTGCAGTTCCGGCAATGGACGGGCCGATACAGAGGAGTTCCTTCTCACCCTGATACCGTTCCACAAGGGCAGTCCCCTCATCGGTAACAAGACCGTCACAGGTAATAACAATACAGTCGGCCTCTTCCGGCGTATCAGTAACAATTACACCCTCAGCCTGCCGGAGTGCCTCCCCGTCCCCGACACAGAAGACGGTTTTCCCCTGAAGTCTTGCCGCGATCTTCGCTTTACATTCGCTGTGGCAGGTGGGATCACAGGTATTTGTGGTACGGGTTATGCAGAGAAATCCGAGTACCACGTTTAAAATACCGCAGGCAGCGCTGCGTTTCTGGGGGGAGTTTAACGCTATGCCGAACATAAACGGTATTTTCGTCTTTGCTTCTACCGGCGCGGGCGTTACGATATGAGAGGTAGCCCCCCCGAACTTCACGGCAAGGTTCACACCGGATTCATACTGACACATTGCTGCGTCAGGGTCGCATCTGAAGAGAACCGGGCTGTCTTCGCATCCGGTCCCATGTATCTGTTTCTCAAACTCTTCTGTTGCTTTGGTGATTATGTTCATGGTCATCCATCCATTGTAGTAAGAAGAACACGGGCCGGGGCACCGTCACATCCCGTGATAGGCAGAGGCAGGGCTATCATTGAGTAAAACCCCTCTTTTGCCAGCGAGAGATCCAGTAGTTCAATGATAAGTATCCCTGCTGCAAGCAGCGCCTGATGCAGATGTCCGTCACTGCCAAAGGCTTCAACTGAAGGGGAATCAATCCCGACACAGCGGCAATGCTTCTTTATGAGATATTCTGCGGCGTCAGGAGATAAGTGGGGAAAATCGTCTCTGAACACCGATTCTTCTGAGAATGCTGTTCTTAAAAAAATCCTGTCGCATGATAGTTCCTCTGTTCTTAGAAATACAGCGTTGATCTCTGATCCAGCCTCACGGCAGTCCATAACCTGTACTGGGCCGGTCAGATCATGTATGGGAATCTGATCGACTGTTGCGCCGGTCCTAAGATAATGCGACGGGGCGTCGATATGGGTCCCCGTATGGCTTGCCAGGTGCATATCTGTGACCCGGCAGATGCCATCATCGTGCGTGATAAGGCGGCAGGATGGATCACCGGGATAGACCGGCAGGTTCTCTGAAATTTTCCGGGTGATGTCAATGTACTGCATGAATTCTGTTCTGGTAACGGTTAAAATCCGTCTTCTGCCGCGTCGATTACCGCGTCGATCTGTCTCTGAAGAGATTCAGGAAGCCCCTGAATCCTGACATCTAAAAAGCCGCGGATAATGGTTGCTGTTGCTTCCTCCTCATTCAGTCCCCGGGCCATCAGATATTCGATCTCAGCACGGGCAATCTTACCGACAGCGGCTTCATGGGAAAGCTCGGTGTTCTTGACCCGTCCCTCAATCTCCGGCACGGCGTGAATCGTTCCGTCTTCGAGAATCAGTCCCTTACATTCGATATGCCCCTTTGTCCCGGCAGCGGCGCCGATAATATGTGAGCGTGCCACGATGGTGCCGCCCTGAGTAATCGCCCTTGAAATGAGCTCAGCACTGGTATTGGGTGCTGAGAGGATGGCACGCTGCCCGAGATCGAGATGCGACCCTTTAGGTGCGACGACAACTGAGTTGAAGCGTGCCACAGCACCCGGTGCCGTGAGTTCTGCGACCGGATACATCTGGACAGAACCGACGGGTTTCATCGAGACATAGTTGGAGAGAAATGTTCCGCCTCCCTCAACCCGTGTAGCACTGCGGGGATAGACATTCACGTTCTCGCCCCAGGTGTGAATCATTGTCATACTTACGAGGGCGTTTTTACCGACGTAGGTCTCGGTAACACCATAATGGGAGCCTTTCTGAATGGTATGACTGCTGGCACACCCGGTAATCAGATGAAGTTCAGCACCCTCCTCAGCGATGATAATGTTGTGGACGGTCTGAATACCGTCGTTCTTCAGGAATAGACAGGTCTGCAAAGGGAAGATATTTTTGCTCCCTTTCTTTGCAATGATGACAAATCCGCGTGGTTCCTGTTCTGCTACGTACCGCGTATATTCGTCTTTGTCTTTGTCCACCAGATTCCAGTAGTGTGACTTAAGCCAGTCATACTTCTTCATTGCCACGTCGATAGGCAGCATCTCGATGCCTTTAGAGGTGCAGGAGCTGTGATGTATGGTCTGGTCGGTCTGAAGAAATGATCCGGAGCGAGTTTCTTCAGAGAGGTCGATTCCTGAAAGTTCAAGGCGTTCACGATCTTCCAGGGAGATCCCACCGGCACCAATCATTTCTTCTGACATTTAATGCACTCCTGGTAGCCTTTTTCCTTAATGCTCTTTAATATCTCACGCGGGTTCCCGTCACACTTGATCTCTCCGTCACAGAGCATGTGGCCCATGTCTGCATCAAGGTAGTCGAGGATATAACCGGTGTGGGTGATAATCAGCCCGCTTTTATGCCGGTTTACAATCTTCCGGTCTTTTTCGAGAAGTTTTGCAATAGATTCTCCAATTAGCGAGATATTCTCCAGATCAACACCGGATTCCGGCTCGTCCAGCATCACAAAATCCGGTTGCTGAACCATTAACTGGAGCATTTCACTGCGTTTGATCTCTCCGCCGGAAAAGTCGGCGTTGATATCACGTTCAAGAAAATCGACCATATTCATCTGTTTGGCATATTTCTGTACCATGGCAGTATCATGGTGTGCCGTGACATCGAGCAGTTTTCCGAGTTTTAATCCGGAAATTGTCGGCGGGCGCTGAAACATCATACCCATCCCGTACCGGGCATGTTCATGAAGCGGGACATTGGTGATGTCATGTCCTTTGAAGATAATTGACCCTGCTGTGATCTCATAGTTTGAAAAACCCATGACTGTACGCAGGAGGGTTGTCTTTCCTGATCCATTTGGTCCCATCAGCACATGGGTTTCACCATCATTGATCCGGAGGTTGATATCGTGGAGAACCTCCTTATCTTTTACACTCACGTGCAGATCTTCAATCTGTAGCATTCCCTCACCTGTGATCTAACTATTAGTCACCTGTTATTAATAGGAGTGTCGTATTGACAGATATCAATCAAAATACGGCCATATGTCACTTTGTTTACTTTCACACCACGCCCGGCCTACTAATAAATACTCTAAAAAAGTGAGAGACTATTATGTCTGAAACATTTTCAGCTCTCTCAGAACGGGCACGGGGTCACCAACAGATACTACGAAGAAACCAGTTCTCTAAAACGCCGTTTGTTAATCGGGCGAAGGTTGGACAAACCCAAGGAAAGGAGAAGAGATCCGGTAGAATCATTATTGTCTAAAAACTGGGATCAGTGGCGGTGCATATGCCACTCTGTGTGCAGGCATAAGTGCTATCCGGGGCACTCTCTAAAATTAGATTGTAGAGGTTTACTGCTGTCTCATAGCGAGCGAAAATTGTTTGGTGTTCGGCAAGATCCTGATTATACTGATCAACGAGACGGTTATATTCCGGTACTAACTGGTTATATGATCGGATTTCTCCACTCTCACTATACTGAAGAAGCAGATTAGCGAGATCGTCGATCTCTCCCTTTTGTTGTGCCAGCCTCTCGCCTTTTTGTTTGATAACAGGTTCAAGTTTTTTTGCCGTTTCATATGACGAACGCAGTGATTTTAGAATGGTTGTTGTTTCTGGGCATGCACCATACTCTTGGGTTCCGTCTCCGATATGGATAACCAAGGGCACTTCATTGATGGGGTCATCTTCCGGGTAGTCTCCTGGGGATGTTCCGATATATCGTGGGCGGGTGGCTTCCAGATAGCCGCACCTAGTTTCATGATATGCACAGGCAGGTCCGGAAATCCCTACTGCCATATGGTTGTTTTCTTCCAGATAGAAGAGCGAGACGTTATACCCTTCCCGGGAAAGAAGACCTGCGAGGAGAATGCTCTTGTCATCACAGTCTCCCTCTTCATCGGCGATGGTTTCTACCGGAAATTTTGGGTCACCAAGTCCACCGGTTATCATGTATCGGATATTCTGAACGAAGGCCGTGATATAATCAGCATACTCATCGGTGCCCGGTGTGATATCAGGGCGAGCGTTTTTCAGTGAGATGAGAACTTCGTTAAACAAAGTATCATGAGCCGGGTCAGTAACAAAGGCCCTGTAGTAGTCGGGCACCCATTCCTCATCTGGTGTGCCAGGCCGGAGATAGGCGTTTTTATCGGCAGCCTTTGCACCATTATAAAGATCAACATCAACGGGGATGGTGACCGTGGTATTCTTTCCGGAAAAGGGAAATGTGAAGGTATGCAGCGAATCATCTGCAGAAGACTCTTCAGGGATGATTGAAGGATAGCTGGGAGAACCTGAAAGATCGGGGAAACTTACACATCCACAGGAGCAGATGAGAATGACGCAGCATGTCAGGAGAG
Organism: uncultured Methanomicrobiaceae archaeon; assembly: GCA_964491505.1. Taxonomy (GTDB): domain Archaea; phylum Halobacteriota; class Methanomicrobia; order Methanomicrobiales; family Methanomicrobiaceae; genus CAZBGM01. The sequence continues at coordinate 27,729 of CAZBGM010000002.1, forward strand.
GAAGTCCAATATTTTTTATGGACATCCGAGCTCACCGCAGGCAATTCGTTTGTTGATGATTCGCCATGAAAGCAGCAGGCGGATGACATCAGTTGCATTTACATATTCCTTGCCCACAAAAAGCGATATAGGGTGAATGCCGGTTTCTCGTTCAACGGCTTCTTCCAATGAGTTGATGACTTCATAGTGGAGTTCTCCGTCAATAGTCAGTGCCCCCATAGGTTGTTCCCCCAGTTGGGTGCGCCGAAACTCGAAGAGGAAGTCTTGGTCAGCAAGTGAACTGATAGCGAAAAGGTCGAAAGAGAGTGAAATTCTCTCAAGGGTTCGATCAGACTTCTTCTGACAGAGAGTAACGTTGTAGAGATTACCTTTCATCCCTTTAGGGTCGTACCAAGACGGTCTGAGGGTGATGATTGCGTCGGCATGATTTATTTGGGGCTGAACATAGGCCGTGTAATCCGGCTCCCTATCCTGAATTTCCCTTAAAATGTCCTCTCTGTCGTATCCCCGTTCTTCTACATCACGGTGTATCTTCCAGGCATACTTGACTTCCCGGTCCGGGTCCACAAAGACTGAAAAGTCAATTGATGCCCTTAGTGCTGGAGTAAGGAGAGGATGAAGCCCTTCAAGAATGACGATTTTTGTCGGCGTGAATGGCACCGGAGGATCAAAGGTGCCAGTGGTATGATTGTATACAGGTTTTTGAATGGTCTGGCCCGTCTTGATTAGTTGCAGATGCTCTTCAAGAAGGGCGATGTTGTTTGCGTTGGGGTTTAGAGGAGTGATACCCTGTTTTGCACGTGCCTTTCGGTCAAGGGTGTGGTAGTCGTCAAGAGAAATCGTTGAGACTATGTCCGGGCCAAAGATCGATCGGATCCCTTCAGTAAATGTTGTCTTTCCTGACCCTGAGTCTCCGGCAACACCTATAGTGAAAATATAGGGTGATGCTGCAATCTGATTCTTGAAATTTTCTCTCATCTGATGTGACCACCGATACCGAAAGGAAGTATCTGCATAAAGGAGGTAAAGGTTTGCGGCGAAGAATTCTTTCAGATGTCGGTTTCGAACATCCAGTAGTGTGACGATCCAAATCCAAGTGATTCGTAGGTTGCCATTGCCGGGAGATTATTCTCATCGACATACAAACGAAGCCCCACGAACTCTTTGGATCGTTCTGCCTCGCTACGGATGAAATGGTACAACTTTGAAAAGAGCCTGGTGCGCCGAAATGCAGGGAGAATGTACACACTCTGAATCCACCAATAGTTTCCATTGCGCCAATCGCTCCATTCGTAGGTGATCAGGCACTGGCCGAGGATGTTAGATTCCTGTTCGATGACCAGATAGAAGCCGTTGGATGGGTCTGCAAGGACACGATCCGCTCCCTGTTCTGCTATTTTGAGTTCAAGAGTTATTCCCTCAGTTTCCTGTGCCATGGCACAATTATTGCTGACAATAATGTCTCGTTCGTCTTTGGTTGCCTTTTTGATGATAGTGGTCATAGGCACAGTTTATTCATTAATGGTTATTCTGTAAATTAGTTCGTTCTTTGTTACCAATCCGTGCCTGAAATATCGATGTAGCATCAGAGCCCCGGCTGAGACTCCCGCAAAAAAAGAAGAAATGAAGATGTTCAGGGTGGTGGCGCGGTGCGCTTGTTGACCACCAATTCGTCAACGACCTTATATGGCACATTGCCAAGCATCACAGTAACCTCGATCCGAACCGGTTGATTGGTCAGACCTTTGAAAACTGCAGCATTTCCCTTTAAGGGCTGAATGCTTTTTTTATCTGTGGTTCCGTCCGGGTAAGTAGCTTTGGCGGTAATGTACGAAACCTGGGCCTGTCCTAATCCCCCGGCAAAGCCTACTGAGATATCAGCTGTGATGGGATCTTGGTTGATCTCAAAGGATACGCCCTGATTAGCGGGGATGCTCTGGGTTGGTCCGGGGACCATTGAGGCCTGAGCGACTGTCATTTCTTCAGTTGGTGCGGCTGTTGAGGCTGCTGTGGGTTCTGTACCACTGCTTCCGGCATCGCTGCATCCCGCCACGGTGAGGAGAGCGATTAGAATGAGGAGTAGCGGTACTGCGAAAAATCTCTTCATAGCTGGAGTTGTGTGAAACGGGAATAAAAGTGTTTGGGATGGGTTCTATGCTGGCCTAGTAACTGTCCTTCAAATAATTTCTGACCGGACAGCAACGAAGATCGGGCCGCGAACGTCGATCTTCTTGTTGTTGTCGGTCAGATAGCGCATTGCCCAGGGTTCGACTTTCAGGTTTACATCAGACGGGATTTTTGCGACTTTTACCTGCACAGCAGCGCTCTCTCCTAAGAGTGCTGCCTCTTCGATGCGTGCGGCGGCGAGATTTGCGACCGCCTCAAGGTAGCCGATACCGGCTGAAACACCGTTTTTCCGGACCTTTGCATAATTCTTGGTATCCGGCACCCCGAGGATCTTACTGTCCTGCACAAAGACCTCATTTCTTGCTGCCGGGCCACAGAGCCGGGAGTTCTCCTCCTTCTCCTCGACGATGACCTTTAGCCGGGAGGTGCCGATTGTGCCTTCCCAGACCTCAAAGGCACAGGGACTTTCGGTATCAGCCTCCAGAAGGGCGGTTTTAACGACGGCACGGACGATCTCCTGACCTTCAGGTGTCGCCGGTTCTTCTTTTACCGATATGGCGGCGACAAGTTGTGTGTCTGAGTAGGAACGGGGATAGAACTGCGGTGTCGTAAGGGCCCGGACATCGTCGGATTCATACTCGATCATCGCGAGGCGTTCGACACCCAGACCCAGATTCATTACCGGGACTTCGATACCGTATTCGGCAAGAGCGTAGGGCGAGTACATCCCAAAGGTTGCAACCTCAACCCATCCGTGGGTCGGGTGCTTTGCGTAGACCTCTGTCTGGGTATCGGGAATATAGTATTTGGAGCGTTTCTCATCCGGCCGGAACTCAAAGTCCTCAAAGCCAAATGCGGAGAGCAGTGCTGCTACAACCGCTTTTCCGTCCTCAAGAGTCGCCCCTTCGCCAGCCACGATACAGGATGCTGAATGGTAGGACATCAGGCGGGTCGGGCCTTCTTCCTGTTCGCGCCTGAAACAGCGGTCGATAGCAAACTGGCGAATCGGGAGGGGCTGTTTATCCCACATCGCTCCCAGTGAAAGGAACCATCCTGAGGTCATGTGTGAGCGCAGTGTCGTGCGGGACGACTCCGGCGCAAGGGCCTTAAATTCAGGAAAGACCTCGTCTAAGATGCGCACGACCAGTCCGTCGTCCGTGCCCAGTACAACTGCCAGTTCGTGGGCCAGTTCATCGCCGTCGAGGGTGGATTTTTTATAGGCGTGCAGGGTCTTTCGCAGGTTCTCCTCGACCTCTTCTGAGACCACTGTGCCGGTCAGATCCTCAATAAGGGCAATCTGCTTCTTACCGATACCCACATTCGGGCGCGGCAGACCACCAAGATAGAAGACACGGTCAAGAACCGCACTCGCTTCCGGCCCGAACTGCCGGTAGACATCGCTCTCTTCGATAAAAAGGGGCACCCGTGCCTCGTCAAAGCCCATCGTAAGATAGGTCTCGCGCAGACGCTGGATGGTCTCACTGATGGGATGAGGTGAGGCCCGGGTATATCTCTTTCGCGGGTAACGCTTCGATACCGGAAGCTCTTCCATCGTCTCCGCTCCGAGATTCCACGCCTTCTCGAAGTCCTGCTTTGCACACTCCCTGAATTCCTCTGTATTATATCTCATCCGGCCGCTCCATCAGAACAACCCGCGATATCGGGCTTTCATCAGTAATTTCATAGTCACAGTACTTTGCGATCTCGTTTGCAAAGTTTTTCACATATTCATGCTCCGGCATATTCTCACGTTTCATACGTTTTATCGAATAGCCGACATACATGTAGGCTTTCACCTCAACAAAGTCAGCGCCGCTCATCTGAACCATCTTCGCATAGTTTTCAGGTTTCACGTCATTGATACCCTGCACGACAGTGATCCGAATCGCTGAACGCCGGTCACCCAGCATCGCAAGTGACTGCTGAACCTTGTCCCAGTAATCCCCCTTCGGACGGCAGAGACTGGTGTAGATCTTTTTATCCGGCGCGTCAAGGGAGACATAGGTCTGATAAGGGTGGCACTTTTCGAGCATCTCCGGGTGGGTCCCGTTGGTAACAAGAAACGTCGTGTAATCCTTCGCGTTGAGAATATCGATAAGTTCCGGGAGACGACTGTAACAGGTTGGCTCGCCGGAGAGTGAGATGGCGACCATATTCGGATCCATCGCTTCCTTCCAGAGTTCCGGATCGACGTGAGAGGTCCTGGCAATCGGGTTATAGCCGGCAAGTGCTTTTCTCTGGTAGAAGTGAATCTTATCCACCATCTCCTGCGGGTCGATCTCCTCTTCTGCTGTTACCTCGTGCTCCATCGAACGCCAGCAGAAGCGGCAGCGCTGGTTGCACTGCAGTGTCGGTGTAAGCTGAACGCACCGGTGACTTGTGATGCCATAGAACTTCTGTTTGTAGCAGATACCCTCTCCTTTGAGTGAACGTTTGTTCCACA
>CAZBGM010000002.1:32398-42813 GCA_964491505.1 uncultured Methanomicrobiaceae archaeon
TAGAACTTCTGTTTGTAGCAGATACCCTCTCCTTTGAGTGAACGTTTGTTCCACATACAGGGTTTGAGCGCTGCTGATGAACGGGAATTAAAAAACTGATAGCCCTGTTTCTTCAGGGCCTTACATGCTTCTGATTGCATTGATACCAAGGGTCTCCAGGGTTTCCTTTAAGGTGTTCTGTGCTGCTGTTACGAGAGTTAAGCGGCGGTCACGGATGGCTCCTTTGCTCTTTAAGACCGGATCGGCATGGTAGAAGCCATTAAAGAGATCGGCCAGTTCACGGGCATAGATGGCAAGCACATGGGGCCGGAGATCACGGGCTACCTCGTCTATTACCGATGGCAGGAGTGCTATCTTCTTAGCGAGGGCAATCTCTGATTCGGTGGTGTAGCCGGTTGTGACCGCAAACTCATCTGCCTTTTCCAGAATCGAGCAGGCCCGGGCATGGGCATACTGGATATACGGTGCACTCTGCCGTTCGAAGTCAAGTGCCAGTTTCCAGTCAAAGACTGTTGATTTATCCTGAGATACCCGGACAATATCGTACCGGACTGCCCCAAGACCGACTGATCGTGCGATGGACAGACGTTCTTCTTCCGGAAGTTCCGGCCGTTTGGAGGTGACCTCCTCAAAAGCACGCCTGATGGTCTCTTCAATGAGTTCGTCGGCTGAGATAAATTTCCCGGCACGGGTACTCATCGATCCTTCCGGCAGTGAAACAAATTCAAAGAATACAATCTCAGGGGGCTGTTTTTCCATCAGCTTCATCGTTGCCTGAAGTTGTGCGCCGATCAGTTTATGGTCGGCACCCAGAACGTCAATAAACCGGGTGAAATGCTCTCCCTTCCACTCATGGTAGGCAAGGTCCCGTGATGCGTAGACACTGGTTCCGTCTGAGCGCCGGAGCACATACTCCTTCTCAAATCCAAAGGCCGTAAGGTCAACGGCGAGGATTCCGTCATGTATTGCCTCAGGGAGTGCTGAAACCTCAGACAGGATCCGCTGCATTGAGCCGTCCCGTACAAAATCGCTCTCCCAGACAAACCGGTCGTGCGGGGTGTTGAGTGCTGCGAGAGTTGTTTTGATGCCCTCAGCGCACATCGAGACACAGGCCCGGAATTTCTGCACCATCTCTTCGTCGCCCTGCTCGATAAGTCCCATGCGCCGGTTGATCTCTGCTTTAACAGACTCGTCCTCTCCTACTGCACGGTTTGCGGCAACATAGACTCTGGCCACGTAATGGTCGTCTTTCTCTCCCTCGTTCTGCGGGATGTCAAGATGGTCAAACCCATAACTGACGATGGCAATCTGGCGGCCCATGTCGTTGAGATAATACTGAACATCCAGGGAATAACCGGCTTTTCGAAAGGTACGGGCCAGAGTATCGCCGATGACCGAGTTTCTGATATGGCCCACGTGCAGTGGTCCGTTTGGATTGGCGCTGGTGTGTTCGATGCAGACGTTTCCGTCCTTTGCCGGAAGGGCGCCGTAACCAGGCCGGATGGCCTGAATGATGGTGGTATCGAGATACTCCGGCCCAAAGATGAAGTTGATATACGGGCCGATGGTTGTTACTTCAACGCCTGCCTCTGCAAGACGGGGGCGGATATTCTCTGCGATCTCTTCAGCGATAGCAACCGGCGCCATTTTTCTCTTTTTCGCGAGGGCAAAGGCAACTGTTGAGGTGAGGTCGGCGTGGTCTCCCCCGGCACCAAGCAGCACGTTTTCGACGCCTGTCTCTTCCTGTAGTGCCTGTTCTATGGTGGCAAATGTCTTAAAATACATTGGTCGTATGGTTCCTTGTGTTGTCAGTAATTTTTCGAATTTAGTATCCTGTTATGTACCGGAGAATCGCTGCGATTCCGCCGAATGCATTGTAGAGCATTGATCCTTCTTCAAAGTCGTCAGAGATGATCATGACTTTTGTGCCGGTTGAATCTGCAAACTCAGTCATCTCGTCGATGATATCGGTCTCCTCGGCAAGATAGACCGGCGCAGTACATTTCGGGCAGATCCCGAGGTCTAAGTCCGAGAAAGACTTGCCCGGCTCGACCTGTATCGTTTCCTCACGTGAGTAATCGCAATTCTGGCATCTGAGGGTCAGGCGTGATTTTCGAAGCACCGATGAGAGAAGAAGCATGTCCACCGCTCCGATTTCAAGGTTTTTGCGCACACTCTCCTCACCGTAGGAGGCAAGACTCTCCTCTTTTACCAGTTCCTTGAAGAAGCGGTCCATGACCTTCTTCTCTTTCATTACCTCTACACCGCGAAGTGCGTCTTCGGCTTTGTCTACCAGTTCGGCAAGGCCGGATTCGTTGGTGTAGGCAACATCAAAGAGGCCAAGAACTCTCTGTTGTATTTCGTGGTTAAGATAGGCGCCGGCGAAGAACTCTTCCTTGGTAGGCGTTGGTCCGCCGATGAGCACGCCCTTGAAACGCTTGTGGAAGTCGGGTTCAGCAAGGAAGATCCCATTGGCACGGTCAGCGACTTTCTTGTAGAACTCGTTGATGGCAATCAGGCGCAGGCGTTGGAAACGCATCGAAGACTGACCACCTTTACGCTGCTTGCCGGGAACAGTGGAGGTAGCGCCGGAGATCGGTTCAATGCGGTTACCCCGCAAAAATCCAACGTAGGCCTCCCGTCGGTCGATGACAAGGAGTCCGTAGACTTCTTTCTCCACCAGCATCTGTTTCAGTGGCTCAAGCTCAAAGTTGGAGGAGCACCGGTACATATACAGCCCGACCTGGTCGGGTGGCTCAAAGATAGTGCATTCCATATTGGTCCGGTCTCCGCCTGCCTTTACAGCGCCACAGAATACAGCTAACCCGTTCTCCGGCGGCCGCTTATAATATTTCAGGCGCGAAAGAATGGAGGAAATCCCGGCCTGCACGTTGCTGCGGGTCTGCTTGCTCTTAATATTGGAGCACTGCCCGAATTCATCTTTCAGCTGGCTGGTTACGTCATATATCTGCTTGTCCGGGGGGATGTATATGGTGATAAGCTCGGTGCCGCTTCCTTCCTTGGCCTCAAGCTTTTCAAGAGTTTTCTTGAATTCATAGCGTTTTCGTGCGCTGTCGAGTTCTTTTATATCGGTCATCTCTGCCTCCGCCTGAGATAAAAAGTGTATATATATTGGTAAGGAATTGGTTTAAAGGTTAAGAAGACTTATGAGAATCTCCTTATCTGTTTCGTCGTTTAAGCCGTGACTTCCGTTGAACGCCGTGAAGGTTTTTGGTTCCCCGGCATTTGTGAAGAGTCGCTCTCCGTTTTCATACGGGATGATCTCATCGGCTGGTGCATGGAGCAGATGAACCGGCCGGGGAGCAATCCGAGAGATCTGTGCATCGGCGTCGACTGAGCGCAGAAATATTCCTGCATCTCCGGGATATTCTCTCCAGGCATTGTTAAATCCGGTCGCTGAGACACCGATATACCCGGCAAAGGTGGGATCGTTTGCTGCTGCAATCGTGGCGTACATGGCACCGTTTGATGAACCCATCGCATAGACTAAAACATCTGCCCGTGCTTTCAGGAGTTCTGCTGCTCCTGTCATATCCCCAACCGTCTGGTATGTCTGGGGCCATGCGCCGGTCGCAAATGCCTCGTAGTCGGCCTGCAGGTTCAGGGGGTGCCCGGCGGTTTCGCCACCATTTCCGCGAATGTCAAGTGCCAGAAATGCAATGCCTTTATCTGCATACTGCATGGCACGGTCTTTATGGGCCTCTTTTACTACGCCGGCTCCGGGTGCGAAGACGATTCCTGCTACCGGTTCGTCGGGCATCGCAAGGAGTGCTGCCACCGGTTTCCCGGACTGGGTGAATATGATCTCTGAGAGGGTTATGGTTCCGTTGGCTGCGAGGATGTTCTCTTCGTATTCGGGTGCGGGGAGTGTCATCATGAGAACTCCTTCTTCTGAAACCGAATAAGATGGCTCAGGGGCTGTACTTTCTGTCCCGGCACATCCGGCGGCAAAGATGAGCAGAAGGACAATCGTCCCGGCGAGTATTCTTTTCATTGCCCCCACCCAAGGCAGCTTACCGCAAGGCAGATGGTTTTTGCATCTACGATCCGTCCGTCATGTATCATCTCTGCCAGGTCGGCAATCGGGACTTTCATGACCTCGATCTTTTCGTCCTCGTCCGGTGAAAACTCCTCTGAGGGAGTAAGTCCCCGGGCCTCAAAGAGCCAGATGATCTCATCGGTAAATCCTGGTGTGGTGTAGATAAAACCACGGGGGATGAGCTCTTCAGCCCGCATGCAGGTCTCCTCGATGAGTTCACGATGGGCCGTTTCGATTGGTTTTTCCCCTGTTTCCATCGTGCCTGCCGGGGCTTCGAGTATCCAGTCTTTTATCGGATAGCGGTACTGGCGTATCAGATAACAGTGATCGCCCTCAACCGGCAGCATAGAGACGGCGTGACCCGGTCGTACAACGATGCGGTCGAGATTCCTGCCGGAAGGGAGTGTGACTGTCATCTTTTCGATGCGCATTCTTCCTTTGTCAAAGATGACTGGTGTCATGGTAATTCACCTGTCTGCATAGGGGATGGGATCGTGGATACCCATCTCAGAAAACGCCTTAAGCCGGTACCAGCACGAATCGCAGGTCCCACACGCCGGTCCGTTTGACCGGTAGCAGGACCAGGTATCTTCGTAGGGCACGCCAAGGTCCATGCCCCGGCGGAGGATCTGGGTCTTATTCAGGTTGACAAACGGTGTTTTCAGGGTAATTTTGGTCTCATCTGCCGTGCCGAGGTCGATCACCTGCTGAAATGTCGATACAAATTCCGGGCGGCAGTCAGGATATCCGGCGTAGTCTGATGCCTGCACGCCGATAAAAATCGCTTCGGCACCCTCAACTTCAGCATAACTGGTGGCAATGGAGAGCAGGTTGGCATTTCTGAAGGGAACGTAGGTGTTAGGTAAGCTTCTTTCTTCGTTCTGATTTTTTTCGGTCTCTCCCTCGTCATCATGGTCGGCAATCAGGATTTGCTGATCAGTTAAACTGCTGCCACCGATCGTTGTCAGGTATTTGAGGTCCACCTCGAGAAACCTAGCCGCCTCGAGCTTTGTTGCGACTGTTTTTGCACACTTCCGTTCTTTTTCTTCGGTTCGCTGCCCGTAACTCATATGAAGAGCACAAATATCGTATCCTTCGTTTTTTGCAACATAGGCGAGTGTTGTCGAATCCATCCCGCCTGAGAGAAGACACACTGCTTTTTTCATTATCGCACTCCCAGAACTTTATGAAGCTGTATCTGCACTGTCACCGGCAAATCCCGTTCCAGCACAGTATCTGCGATCATCCGCATATCTGAACCTTCGGCTGGTGAGAAGATAATGAGTGCATCAATCCGGTGGTCGTGGAGAATCTTCTCGGCATACAGAATATCCTCCCCGTTACTTATTACGAACTTGACGACATCCTCCTCCCGGAGGTTTGCGAGAAGGTTCAGGTCGGAAATTTCGCCTGAAGAAGGACACTTTACATCCATACAGACTGTGGCATAGGATAAAAGTTCTTTAAATTCGATGGTTCCGTTTGTCTCAATTGAGATCTCATAGCGCTCACCAGCCAGACATTCCAAAAGAGGGATGAGATTCTCTTTCTGCACCAGTGGTTCGCCGCCGGTGATACAGATTCGACGGCAGCCAAGGGTTGTTATCTGTCTGACAATTTCTTCGGTCGATATCTCTGTCCCGGCACCTGCACTTCTGGCATACTGTGTATCACACCAAGCGCAGTTTAGGTTGCAACCTGCGAGGCGCAGGAAGGTAGCAACCTGTCCCTGTGCTCGTCCTTCGCCCTGAAGGCTTTTGAAGATCTCAACCACTCTCATGTTATTATCACCCGAATGATCCTGAAAATTTTTGATTAATAACTAACTTCGGCATAGGAGCTGGTGGACTCCCAGACCCGGATTTTTGTGACAGCGATGGAACGCTTTTCCTGCCCGCACTCTGTGTTGATCTCATCGGCTATCAGGCGCGCCAGTAGTTCTGATGTCGGATCGCCGGTTGTAGTAATGACCCTCTGAAATGTGGAGAGGACCGGCACCATCGGGTCTTCGTGGTTGAGGATAATCTGGTGATCAAAACGGTTGATAATCTGTTTGAGAACGTTGTAGTCTACCAGAATCTGTGTCGTCGGATCGACTTCGCCTTCCAGCCAGACCTCAACCCTGAACTGATGGCCGTGAATCCGGTTGCATTTACCTTCGTAATGAAGCAGGCGGTGGGCGGATTCAAAGTAGACTTCTTTGTATAATTTATGGAGCATCTGTCTACATATTTCTCCCGCAGACCACTTCTTCTCTTGGGTGGTGGCAGACCGCGCACGCAGGTTTTAATATTGTGACGAACTCATATATAAGAAGAAATTCGGTATTGCGTGACAGCGGCGGTGAGGCACAGGCAGGGCTAATCCTGACCTGAAACTCCATGCGGGCAGATCTCTTCACATATATTTTTGTGTGCGTGGTTGTCTCACCTGTCATAATAGGTATCAGTTTCGCGCGAAATCGCTTGGTTTCCTGTTCACAGGGAACCAATTCATATGCCATACCACAACGTGGGGGTATCTCAAACATGGGAAATGGAAAATTTGCAGCCCGTAAATGTAAACGGAATTCAAAAAATAGTCGCTGGCGCGATGTGAACTATTCACGGCGCCAGTTAGGTCTTGACATTAAGTCCGATCCTCTCGAAGGCGCACCGCAGGCTCGCGGAATTGTGCTTGAAAAGGTCGGTGTCGAGGCAAAACAGCCGAACTCAGCTATCCGGAAATGTGTTCGTGTACAGCTGATCAAGAACGGCCGTCAGGTCACAGCGTTTGCTGTGGGCGACGGTGCCATCAACTTCATCGATGAACACGATGAAGTCACCATCGAAGGTATCGGTGGACGTCTGGGCCGGTCAAAGGGAGATATTCCTGGTGTCCGTTTCCAGGTAATCGCCGTCAATAGTGTCTGCCTTCGTGAAATGGTCACTGGCAGGAAAGAGAAACCAAGGAGATAATCACCATGGCAGAAGAATTTACCAAAGCTCCTGTCGCTGAAGAGATTGGGGTTACTGAGGCAGAGACCACAGAAGCACCGGAAAAAACCGGCCCGAAGTATTTACTCTTTGGACGCTGGGATCTCTCAGAGGTACAGATTAACGATCCGGGTCTTGTGCGCTACGTCAGCCTCGACTCGATGATTGTCCCCCACTCCTGTGGACGGATGAACGATCAGCGGTTCCTGAAATCAGATATGCTTATTGTTGAGCGCCTGATCAACAAGCTGATGCAGACTGCGGACAACACCGGCAAGAAAGAACTGACAACCCGTATTGTCAAGGATGCCTTTGAGATCATCTACAAGAAAACTGGAAAGAATCCGGTTGAAGTTTTTGTGGATGCTGTCGGCAACGCCGGTCCGCGCGAAGAAACCGTACGCCTCAAGTATGGTGGTATCAATGTGCCTAAGTCGGTCGATACCGCTCCACAGAGGCGGATTGACTCCTCCCTTGGTTTCATTGCCCATGCTGTGAGAAAGGGAAGCCGGAAAAAGAAAAAGTCAGCTTCTTCGGTTCTTGCAGAAGAACTGATCGCCGCCGCGAACGGTGATTCACGCAGCTATGCTGTCGGAAAGAAAGAAGAACGCGAACGTGTTGCAAAGTCTGCACGTTAATTTCTCTTTTTTTAAGGTTATTTGATATGACACGACGGAAAAAGATGGTCGAGCGTGTGACCGTATTGATGAACGATCCCGTTCACATTCGCAATATTGGAATTGTCGCACACATCGATCATGGAAAGACAACGCTTTCTGACAATCTCCTTGCCGGAGCAGGGATGATCAGTGAGGAAATTGCCGGAAAAGCGTGCTGGATGGACTCTGATGCGGAAGAACAGGCCCGTGGTATCACCATTGATTCTTCAAACGTTTCAATGGTCCACGAGTACAAGGGCCAGGAATACCTCATTAACATGATTGACACTCCTGGTCACGTTGACTTTGGTGGAGATGTCACCCGTGCAATGCGTGCTGTGGATGGAGCTGTTGTTCTCGTCGACGCTGTTGAAGGCACGATGCCACAGACTGAAACTGTGCTTCGCCAGGCTCTCAAAGAGGGAGTCCGCCCGGTTCTGTTCATCAACAAGGTCGACCGTCTCATTAATGAGCTGCAGGTCGATCATATGGAGATGCAGATTCGCCTTGGTCAGGTTATCGACAAGGTCAACAAGCTCATCAAAGGCATGAATGAAGAGGCATACAAAAATGGATGGAAACTTGACGCTGTCGAGGGAACTGTCGCATTTGGTTCAGCATTATATAACTGGGCTGTCTCTGTACCGTTCATGAAGACGAGTGGTGTCTCATTCAAGGATGTCTTCGACAAGTGTAAGGCCAATGACATGAAGTCGCTTGCCAAGTCAAGCCCTCTCTGTGATGTTGTTCTTGATATGGTTGTCCGCCACCTTCCTGATCCGCTTGATGCGCAGAAACGCCGTGTGCCGATTATCTGGCAGCATGGTGACCAGTCAACCAATGAAGGACAGAGCATGCTTCACTGTAAGCCTGATGGTCCGGCATGTCTGATGGTCACCGATATCTCCTTTGATCCACATGCTGGTGAGGTCGCAACCGGACGTCTCTTCTCAGGAACCCTGAGACGGGGTAATGAGCTCTACGTGATGGGCACCTCAAAGAAAGTCAACCGCTTAACGCAGGTTGGTATCTTCATGGGTGCTGAGCGTATTGAAGTTGAGTCACTTCCGGCAGGAAACATCGCTGCGGTTACTGGCTTAAGAGACGCTATTGTCGGTTCAACTGTTACCTCACTCATGGAGATGACCTCGTTTGAGTCGCTCAAGCACTACTCTGAACCTGTCATGACTGTTGCTGTTGAAGCAAAGAACATGAAGGATCTTCCGAAACTGGTTACGGTTCTGCGTCAGGTCGCAAAGGAAGACCCGACAGTGAATGTTACCATCAACGAGGAGACCGGCGAACACTTAATCTCTGGTATGGGAGAACTGCACCTTGAGATTATCACCGGCCGTATTGCCCGTGATAAAGGTGTCGAGATCGTTACCTCTCCACCAATTGTTGTGTACCGTGAGACCATCACCGGCAGTGCAGGTCCGGTCGAAGGAAAGTCACCGAACCGCCACAACCGGTTCTACATTGTTCTTGAGCCACTTGCTCCTGAGGTTGTTCAGAAACTTAAGGACAATGTCATCTCAATGGATCTTCCGGCCCTTGAACGCCGTGATGTTCTTCTTGAGGCAGGATTTGACAAGATTGAGGCCAAGAGTCTTACCGCCATTGAAGGAACAAATATGTTCTTCGATATGACGAAGGGTATTCAGTACCTCAACGAGACGATGGAACTGGTGCTTGACGGATGGCGTGAGGCACTGGCAGGCGGTCCGCTTGCTGATGAACTCGTTCAGAACGTGAAGATTCGCCTTGTTGATGTAAAGCTCCACGAGGATGCTATTCACCGTGGTCCTGCACAGGTCATTCCGGCAGTGCGTTCAGCGGTTAAAGCCGGTCTTCTGCTTGCAAACGACACGCTCCTTGAGCCGATGCAGACTCTTCAGATCACTGTTCCACAGGATCACATGGGCGCTGCAACCGCTCAGATTCAGGGTCGCCGTGGTCAGGTCTACGATATGAAGTCTGAGGGTGACACGATGATCGTTGTCGGCAAGGCACCAGTGGCAGAACTCTTTGGTTTTGCCGGTGATGTCCGCTCAGTTACTGAAGGACGTGCCATGTGGTCGACTGAATTCGCAGGCTTTGAGACCGTGCCGGGCGGCATGCTCAAAGAAGTTGTCAAAGAAATCCGTAAGCGCAAGGGTCTTAAAGAGAATATCCCTGAGCCAGCGGACTATCTGGCATAATACACCCTTTTTTCTTTGATTTTTTTGTAGGATAGCAACTGCCCTGTCAACCGGAGAGAGTACTTCTTATCCTTAAAAGGTTGATCTGTAATCAGTGATTATCGATGCTTGAATGGCTAATACCCCTTCTGCTTGTGCTCATTCTCATAGGACTGGTTCTGTGGTTTGTGAGCATTTACAACAAATATTTCCGTCTGAAGAACGCCTCTGAAGCGACACTTGGTCAGATCCGGGTCGCGATGAAGAAACGCCTTGATATGATTGATCAACTGCTTGGTTCAGTGAAAAGCTATGCTGCTTTCGAGAAGGATACGCTCGAATCCGTTACAAAAATGCGCAGCACTGTTGGCTCGGCTGGTGCAGGAGATCTCAGTAAAATTGAGGCAGAGTCCCGCTCGGTACTGGGCAGGCTTTTTGCGGTCATGGAGAATTATCCGGATCTCAAGACCTCCGGGACTGTGAAAGATCTCATGGGTGCCGTAAAGGATCTCGAGGCAGAGATCGGACGACAGCGCTATAC
>CAZBGM010000003.1:0-41190 GCA_964491505.1 uncultured Methanomicrobiaceae archaeon
CCTGAATCCCGAAGAAACCGGGATGATGTCATTTGTTGACAACGATTGTTTTATGATGTCAGGGCAGTTCGGGGAGCGGTTAAGAAAAGTGCTTTGAAATTTTCACTCCAGACGTTCAGAAAATCGATTCCGCGCGAGAAAAAAAAGACGCCCATAGATGCGTTCTAAGAGACGAAAATTACTTTTTCATACCATACTATAACAGCCAGAATCTTTATATATTTCAACTCTAAATGATACTTCGTGAAAACAATGCAAAAAGCTTCAAATCAAAAAAGGGATTACGTATGGACGTTAATTACGCCCCGACCGGGACTTGAACCCGGGTCAAAAGCTCCGCAAGCTTCTAGGATATCCACTACCCTATCGGGACAGGTGTACACGCCTTGGCGTTGCCTACATATGTAGTATGAGATTGCATAAAAACCTGCCTTATTTGCACCCCGAAACTCCGGAAAAACGTGACAAAAGGCCGTCCACGTATACCTAACAAGGTGTCCACGATGTCATATTTAACCCACCTGCCGGGAAAGGCGCACAGACCGTAACATTGGCATCCACAAAGGCACCAGTTATCTCAACATGAAAATTACCACCAGAGTAAATTCTGAATGAATCACGAAGGGGGTTGGTAAAAATAGTTGGATGCGTCTTACTCTCTACTAGTATTCCTGAATCAGAATCATAAACTGATATTGTGAAAAACGCATTGGGATTCGATCGGGTCAAAGTCTCTACAAAAGAATCCTTATCTTCGAAATTACTAACTCGCCCCTTTTCTATTGTATACATTTCAGGAACAATAATATAATCAAATAGAAGCGTAGAAACAGGTTCAATTGTATCAAAAGCCAGCACATTGTAATTTAAAGCATCATCATAATGATAAATAACGTAATATTCAGACGCAGGAGTCACTGTCGGCTTTGGTTCCGCCTGAAGTTCTGGTGACAACGTTGCAGTCGGATACGGTGAAACCGGCACCACAATCTCCTCAGCATAGGATTCGCTGGTCGGTGTTGGTGTTGGCTCTGGCGTGGGAGTTGATGGAGAAAGAATATCAGTAATTTCTTCTGGAATCTCAGAAATTTCCATGCATCCAGAGGTCAAAAAAACTGTACAGCAGATTAGAACCAGCACAACTGCCACGAAAAACCTCCAGGAATGCATGTAATGCTACTTCTTCACAGCAGAATATAAAGCTTCGGCTCAACTTCCGGCATAACGTCCAAGAAGAGAATAATAAACATCTGATGCCCGCTTAAGATCCTTCGTTCGGACGCACTCGTTCGTGCCATGAATCGTTTTGATCTCGCCCGGCCCATATTCAATAGCACGAAAACCAGCAGCACGCAGGAATCGGGCATCACTTGCTGCCCATTGAACAAAAGGAACGCCCTCATGCCCACATACTTCCTGAATCGCCTGACATGTTTCCGTCACAATCTGCTCAGATGCGAGAATTAAGCTTGGATCTGCTCTGTCGAGAACTTCAATTGTACCGCTGCTTTTTCTTCGAAGAACCTGCAGAATCTTCTCCGTACTACAGCCCCACGGCACTCTGAGTTCAGCATCCAGCGTACACTGCTGTGCGACCACATTTATGCCCTCTCCACCACTGACAATACCAGGATTAAACGTAATACTACGCAGTGCTGCCTCGATCTCAGGTATCCCAAAAATTTCTTCCAGAAGCACACCAGAGTGCGAAATCAGCATCTCAAGCCCCGGGTCTGCCGGGAACCGGTGATTACTAAGCTCATGCAAGACTGAAATAAAAGAACATGCCTCAGCAATAGCACTGGTTCCTGAATATGGATACAGTGAACCATGTCCGGGAATTCCTTCAAATTTTGCTTTCAGCCGAATGACACCCTTTTGCCCGATACATGGCGAATACTGTGGTGTTGGCTCAGCAATAATACAGTCACAGGGGGAAATGGTGTCGGATTTCAGGAGTTGCACGATACCAAATTCAGAACCCGCCTCTTCATCACAGACCAAAGCAAGCTGTGCTGGCAGTTCGTTTTCAGTTTCAATCCATTGGGCAAGGGCATCAACCATCGCAGCGACACCGCCTTTCATGTCTGTGGCACCCCGCCCATGGACCATCCCATTTTCCACAACACCTGAAAACGGTGGACGATCCCATCCGACATCAAGAGCCGGTACTGTATCCACATGACCACAGAAAAGAAGATCCGATTTCTTTGGTCCGGTTGTCAGATTACAGCGATTTCCCGGATATTCAGAAATTTCAGTTACAAGGCCTAACCCTTCCAGATAATCGGCAAGAAAATAGATGACATCCCGTGTCGCACCCGGAGGGTTCTCACTCCGAATTGCTACTAATTCAGAGCAAAGATGGGCGACATCCATATAGATTCCTCCGGAAAAAACAGATCTCAGGCTTTCTTTTCAGCGATAAATGCATCAAAGAAATTACCCAGACTGCTGTTCTGGTAAATACGGTTCAGGAATTTTTTGTCAAAGAACTCGTCTATGAAGAGCTCGAAATATTTTACCGGTACTGGCTGGAACGTGTCAGGATCAAGGACGATCCGGAAACTACGATAGGACGCTTGTTTATCTGTATTATAGATCTGCTGCCAGAGCGATGGGAGTTTCTCATAATCCTCTGGGTGGTTATCTTTGAGCCAGTTGATGAATTCAGGGAAATGCACCCGCTCGCCAATTTTTTCCTCATCAATACGCCAGCGCATGTATTGCATATTCATCAGGTTTCGGACAGACTCAATATTGAAGGCAAGATTGCAGATTGAAAAATCAATATGGGCAAATGAATCCATAAGGTAAAAATATAGTACAGGATGAAATTCATTCTTAGCTTCAAAAATTAATGATTTTTCATAGAATTTAGTCAGAACATGTTCATATTCATTCTTTTCACGGATCATATATTCATATTAGTATTCTTATAAAAAGTGCTTTGTGAAATTGTTGAGACACTCAAAACATCATGTGGCTAAAAAAAACAATCAATATTTGCATAAAAATTAAAAGTACGTTCAGGTGAAGAACGGTTTTCGTTCCTGAACTGCTTTTTTAAACAACTCCTCAAGCTCCTCTCCGCGTTTCCCTCTGACATCGATGTGATTGTCATGACGTAACAGACAAGGCTTGAGTTTTCCGTCTGAGGTTACCCTGAGACGGTTACAGTGCGCGCAGAATTCCCGGTTGTGCATGGGGCGCACAATCTCCACCTCAGCATCATCCAGACAGTATTTCTTGCGGTGGTGCATACGCCGCGTAAGAATTATTTTCGAACGTTTCGAAAGTTCTTCTTCGAGTGGCGTAAGATCGACATGGTATTTCGTTCCCTGAAATTCCATCATCTCAATATACTGGATAATAAGATCACGGTTTCCCCGGACGTATTCAGCAAATTTGTCCAGTTCGTTCTCGTTCACTCCTTTCAATAGCACAACGTTAATCTTCACCGGCGTAAGGCCTGCCTTTACCGCCGCATCAATTCCTTCAAGGACTTTCGGCAGACAAGCCTTCCCGGTAATCTGAGCATATTTTATTGGGTCGAGAGTATCAAGACTTACATTTGCCCGCGAAAGCCCTGCAGCTTTCAGATCTTCTGCAAGTGTTCCCAGAAACACTCCGTTCGTGGTGATTGAACTTTCCATTCCTTCAGGAACAGAAGCGATAATTTCGACAATATCTTTTCGTACGAGCGGTTCACCGCCAGTGAACTTCACGCTATTAACGCCATATTTTTTCGCTACCCGAAGAATTTCAGCAATGTCATCCCTGCTGATCTCCCCTTCAGGATTATTTTCTCCTTCCCGGTGGCAGTATACACAATTGAGGTTGCAGCGGGAGGTAACACTTATACGAATATTTCGAATTGTTCTTCCGTAGGTATCAGTCAGTTTCATTCCTTTCTCCCTTTAAAACTCTTGCCAATAATATATGTTTCAGTGCTTCCCCGCCGTGACGCCCGCGCCCGGTAGGCCTTCACAGCATGAAAGTGCTTATGCATCTCGTCAAAAAATCCCTTGAACATCTCTCCCTGAAACGACTTAACCACAAAGTTTCCACCGGGTTTCAGACAGGTCACTGCAAAGGTAAGTGCGTCTTCGTTCAGTCCAATAGCCCGTGCCTGATCATAGCTTTTTTGTCCGGATAGTTTCGGTGAGGCGTCACAAACCACCACATTGACAATTTCCATCTCCTGTAGAATACGTTCCTGAATCTCTGGTTTGGTGAAATCACCGGTATGGTTAATCGCACCCTCCACGGCAGAAACATGTTTCAAGTCAATCCCAACGATAATCCCGTCAGTTAAACCAGTTAGAACCTGCATCCAGCTACCCGGTGCTGAACCAAGGTCAACAACATTGTCTCCGTTTCTGATAATCCCAAATTTTTTCTGAATTTCCAGAAGCTTATAGGCAGCACGTGATCGATACCCTTCTTTTACAGAACGTTGGTAAAATTTGTCTTTTGAATATACTGAGCCCATTTTATCCACTGTTTAATTTTTTTAACATAAATAGCCTGTAACGACTAAAACATCAATTATAATTAAAATTATGCTGATATACAATATAAGAGAGTTTGTAAAGGGATAGAGATGTTAAAGGCAGTTATTGATACAGATATTTTTAGAGAGATGATCGACGTCATCGCAGCAATGGTAAACGAGTGCCGGATGCATATTAGTGCAGATGGATTTAAGATGATTGCTGTGGATACGGCAAACGTTGCAATGGTCTCCCTGAACCTTACAACCGAAGCATTTAGCTCGTTTTCAGCGAGTGATGATGTCATCGGTCTTGACATCACCAAGATGAAAAATATCATCGGGCTGATGGGCAAAGGAGACGAACTGACACTTGAACTTCCGGATGGCGCCGGAAAGATGGAGATGAGTTTTGGCGGATACAAATATTCAATCTCCCTTCTGGATGTTAATACAATCAGAAAAGATCCCAATCCACCGACGATAGATCTGCCAGGAAAGGTAGTTATGAAGGGTTCTGAGCTGAATAATGCGATAAAAGGTGCATCGCTGGTTTCTGATAAGATAGCACTTGGGATAAAACCGGATGCCGGAACGTTTTACCTTGAGGCAGAAGGTGACACCGATCGTATTAACCTTGAACTCGGATCCGACCAGCTTGAATCCCTGACTGCTGCCGAAGCGCGCTCGCTCTTCTCTCTGGATTATCTGCGTGAGATAGGGAAAGTCATGAACCGAGCGGACCAGATTACGATAAGTATTGGTCTCGATCATCCAGTTAAACTCTCCTTTGACGTTGCAGATGGAAACGGCCATGTTGAGTATCTGCTTGCACCCCGGATTGAGGCCGACTGATGCCGGTCGAGCTTGAAAAAAAAGATCTAGCTAAATACCCATTTTTACAGGAAGCGCATGACATGGTAAGTGTCGGTGCATATGCGCCCCTGGATACTTTTCTGAAGAGCAATGCCGGGACTTTTACGACTGCCAAAGCTGTGCGGCGAATACAGGACGCAGTAAACCCCCCGTATCGGTTTGAAAATTTACTGACAGAAAAACCTGAAAATGAAGTCTTGGCCTATGCCATCGCCCGCCTGATAATCTCCTGTGCAGACGATGTCCGGCTGGCAGACCGGCTGGCACAATATGAATCTGAACGCGCTCTTTATTTTTTTCGAGATGAAGAGTCGGCAAAGATACAACAATACGTAGCAGACAGTGTCGGATTTCCTGCTGAGACTTCGTCACTGCCAATGATTTCATACGTGAATCTTACCGCAAAGTTGCGGGATGCGTCATGGCGTCTTGTCAACCGCCGGGTCTATGCGGGCGAGGTCCAGATATCATCTGAAGAAACGAATGAATTACTACTGGAACGTATCAGAATCCTGCTTCGCCGGGGTCTTCCAATAGCGGTCCCGGATGGATTGTGCGAACAGCTGTCAGGTGCAACCGAATCGATCACGAAGATTTGGCAGGAACGAATTCTCCAACAGTTTGGATCTGTTGAGGAAGGAGCGTTTCCCCCTTGTATGCAGGCTATAATTCACGCTGTCGCTGCAGGCACCAATATACCCCATGCCGCGCGTTTTGCGGTGACGGCCTTTATGAACACCATTGGCATGGACGAGACACAGATTGTCGAAGTCTATACCAGGGCACCGGACTTTGATATCTCCCGGACGATGTATCAGGTTGAGCATATTTCAGGCCGAAGCGGCACAGAATATACTCCTCCCTCCTGTCCAACGATGAAAACCTACGGCCTTTGCGTAAATAAAAATGCACTCTGTGCGAAAGTCCAGCACCCGCTTTCCTACTATACCCGAAAGAAAAAGGAACTGAATAAGAAAAATGAAGAGAAAAAAACCGAATCAGGCGATTCTTTTGGCTCTGAAAATAATGGTACCGCTCACGGACATAAAGAGCACAAAAACCACAAGAGCGGCTAAGTAGGCATACCCTCCGGGAAGAAATGCCGGAAAGATGAAAAAGCAGGCAATAAGAAGGAAAATTCCTCCAAGAGCAGCACCAACATCTCTGACAAGCGTTTCTGAATTTTTCATTGTCTTTATTTTGCCATTATAGCGATAAAGCGTTATCCTTTCACCCTGATCTTTTTTTGTCAACACGTGCAACCCTATCTCTGCTATGATGCAAAGAGTTGAGGGCCTTACCCTGCTCAAAATTTATGTTACCTCAGAATCACTCATCAACCATTGTTGTGCCACAGCAGCAGTAATGAAGATGGCTGCCGGATATCTGGGTGAAGACACAGAAATGTGGGAGACAATAGGCATTCTTCATGACATTGATTTTGAGCAGGTAGGAGAAGATATGACGCGCCACGGTATCGAAGCTGAATTGATTCTGGCTTCACATGATATCGACCCGGCACTGATCACCATCATCCGTGAACATAACCATCTCCTTCACGAAGGTGCGTATGAGACCCCAGTCGAGATCACGTTGCAGGCTTCAGACAGCATTTCCGGCCTTGTTATTGCCTGTGCACTGGTAAAAGGTGGAAAAATCTCTGATGTGACACCAAAAACAGTACAGAAAAAGATGAAGAATAAAGGATTTGCAGCAGGATGCGAACGGGACAGAATTCGTCTGATTGAATCGCTTATTCCTCTGCCGGAATTTTATGCGCTTGCTATCAAAGGTATCACAGAGATCAGAGAAGAACTGGGACTTATCTAAAGGATTGTGATGACAAAAGAAAAACGCCAAAACATACTCACAAAACTGGATCGGGCAACTGTCAACCTTTGTGAGAAAATAAACCCTTCACTTCTCCCTGACGGTGGCATGAACCTGGTTTATGCACTTCCAGGAGCAACAGATCCATCTGAAGTGGCAGGAATTCCAAGAGGTATAACCTGCCGCGCCGACTCAGTTGCGCCAAGTGAACCTGCGATGTTTGGCGCGGGTGGAACAGTAACAACACTTGTTCTGACTGCGATTCACTATGAATCAGTGATTCGAAGCGCCGCAATTATTCGGCATTCTGATGAGATTGTGGCCATCTGTGAAGATATTTTCCCGGAAGTAAAATCATTTGACCGGAGCCGGGAACCGCCGGGAATAACGTCAATGGACTGGGGCATTGCCTTCTGTTGCCAACCCGGTGATGTACCTGATGTCATCTTTGATCGCGGAACTACCGGAAAAGTTCCCCTGTTACGCCTTTTGGGAGAGGATCCCAGAGAGATCGTTCAGAATCTTCTTATTATATCAAAGCGCATTTAATAAGAAAAAGCTAAATTCATACATCAGGAAGGAATATCATGGGAATTAAACCAACATATATCAAGGCACTCAGTCAGGAACTGCTCGCAAAACACGGTAAAAAATTTACCGGAGATTTCGAAAACAACAAACTGGCCGTTGACGAAGTCGCAATCATCAACTCAAAACGTGTTCGCAACCGCGTAGCAGGCAGCGTGACACGAAAGGTAAATAGAAGGAAGATAATATAATTTCTTTATGTTTCAGGGCGTATTTCCTGCATTAATTACACCTTTTACCAACGATTCTTTGATGGGCATAGACCAGACAGGTCTTCGCTCTAATATCGAATTTCTCATCTCTCAGGGAGTGCACGGTGTCGTACCCTGTGGTTCTACGGGCGAATCAGCCACATTAACCTTCGAAGAGCATGAGCAGGTCATCGGAATTACAATCGACTGTGCCAACGGACGGGTCCCGGTAATCGCGGGCACTGGATCAAACAATACCGCAGAAGCGGTTCGGTTTACCCAGTCAGCAAAAGATCAGGGTGCTGACGGAGTGCTAGTCCTAAGTCCGTATTACAACAAACCAAACCGCTCTGGCCTTGTCAAGCATTACACGAAGCTCGCAGACTGTGACATCCCGGTGATCATCTACAATGTTCCCGGACGGACTGGCCAGAATCTCCCGCCGGATCTGATTCTCGAACTCGCAGAGCTTCCGAATATTGTCGGGGTGAAAGAAGCGAGTGGAGACATTGTTCAGATTTCCCGAATCATTGAAGGCACCCGCGACCTAGACTTTTCAGTACTTTCCGGTGACGATGCCATGACCCTGGCGGTGCTGGCCCTTGGTGGAAAAGGCGTGATCGCCGTTACCGCCAACATTGAACCAGCCAGAATGGTACAGATCTACGAAAAGTTTTCAACCGGTGATCTGGCTGGCGCCCAGGATATGCATTATGAACTGTCACCATTAATGCGGGCCATGTTTGTAGACACCAATCCAATTCCAGTTAAGAAAGCGGTCGGACTCCGAGGTATGCCCGCTGGACCGGTACGACTGCCACTTGATAATCTGGATGCCACAAAGACTGCTGAACTACAAACGGTGCTTGATACGTATGAGTAAGATTGTCATTTGTGGTGCCCTTGGCCGTATGGGTATGACCATAGCCAGCATGATAAACGAGGCAGATGATCTTGAGCTCGTTGGTGGTGTGGATGTCAAAGACGGTGAATTTTTTGGCTGTCCGGTGGTGCGCGCGGAGAAGATGGACGCGTTGCTTGAGAAAACACAACCAGATGTCGTTATCGATTTTACGGTAGCCCATGCTGCGGTTGAAAATATCAAACTAGCTGCGGCATCTGGCGCGTCACTCGTTGTAGGTACAACAGGATTTACGCCAGAACAACGGTCTGAGATTGAAACCGCAATCAACGGAAATGTTTCTGCGGTCATCTCCACGAACTATAGTGTTGGTGTCAATATCTTCTGGAAGCTGGTCAGGGAAGCGTCAAAGCGTCTTGGTGACTATGATATTGAGGTGACTGAAGCGCATCACCACTTCAAGAAAGATGCACCATCCGGTACAGCAAAGACAATTCTCTCAATTATTGAGGAAGAGGTCGGACCGCGCGAGAAATTATATGGCCGTGAAGGTATGATCGGCGAGCGTGGCAACGAGATCGGTGTTCACGTAATCCGGGGAGGCGACATCGTAGGTGAACATTCAGTTCTCTTTGCAGGTAATAACGAAGTCATTGAACTCTCTCACCGCGCCTTTGACCGGGCCGTTTTTGCTCATGGCGTGTTACGGTCAGCAAGGTATGTGACAGGAAAAGAGAAACGGATTCATTCTATGGATGAAGTACTGGAACTTGTCTGATCGAATTTCCTCCTGTTTTCAGGAGCACGAATAGAAACCTATTTCATGAAATTCTCCCAATTCTTTTCGAGGTACGTAAAATATGGTCGCAGTAGTCGATAAAGAAATTTGTACAGGCTGTGAAACATGCGTTGATGTCTGCCCGTCAGCAGCTATTACCATGGAAAACGAAAAAGCAGTTGTTAACGCAGATATGTGTGTTGACTGTGAATCCTGTGTGGATGAGTGCCCATCAGGCGCTATCCACATGGAATAAAACAAGGTATAGGGCACGAGCCCCATATTTTTTGATAAGAGAACACGAAGGATTTAATATCAAATCCACATTTTTTTATCCTTTCTCATTAATATCAACTTATCATGATTGAAGTAGGCGTACTTGGTGCAACTGGTGCGGTCGGGCAGCGCTTTGTACAGCTTCTTGCCGGGCATCCGTGGTTCCATCTCAAAATGGTAACTGCCTCAGAGCGCAGCGCCGGTAAAACATACCGTGATGCCGTCAACTGGCGTCTGGAGGTTCCATTCCCTGATGAAACAGGAGATCTTATTGTCAAACCAACCACTGTGGAAAGTGTCAAAGATCTCGATTTTGTCTTCTCTGCTATGCCCGCCGATGTTGCAGGACCGCTTGAGATCGATATTGCCAATGCCGGAGTGGGCGTCTTTTCCAATGCCGCATCTCACCGGATGGATCCGGATGTGCCGCTGGTGGTGCCGGAACTCAATCCGGATCATCTTGGCCTTATCGATGTTCAGCACGACGCGGGCAGAGACGGATTTATTGTCACAAATCCAAACTGCTCAACAATTGTGTTGACACTGGCGCTGACACCCATCCGGGACATCGGATTTTCAGATCTCCGGGTCGCGACGATGCAGGCATTTTCCGGAGCAGGATTTGAAGGGATTTCTGCGATGTCCATCTATGATAACGTGGTCCCGTACATCTCTTCTGAGGAAGAAAAAATGGAGCAGGAAACCCAGAAGATACTGGGCAGTTTTGATGGAGCTGAAATTATCCGGGCTCCCTTTGACGTGAGTGCCTCCTGTCACCGGGTTCCGGTTATTGACGGCCATACAATGGCAGTTTGGTTGGACACGAATCGCACCCCTGAAGAAGTTACTGAGCTCTATCGAACATATAAACCACCGTTTAGCGGGTTACCACATCAGCCTGCTGAGTCGGTGCATCTCTTTGACGAACCGGATCGTCCTCAACCACGACTGGACCGCAACCGCGGTGATGGGATGACTGTTTCGGTCGGAAGAATACGTGAGGGGTTGCGTTTTGTGGCGATGGGTCATAATACCATTCGTGGCGCAGCCGGAGCGTCAATATTAAACGCCGAACTAATTGCATCAGGAAACAGGATCTAAATGAAAATGGAACAGACCAATCGCGACGAGGATTCAACGGTTCTGGTTGGAACAAAGCCGGTGATGAATTATGTCCTTGCCGTTGCAACGCAGTTTAATGCGGGATCTTCTGAGGTCTGTATTATGGCGCGGGGACGAGCGATCTCACGAGCCGTCGATACGGCAGAAATTGCCCTCAGTAGGTTTCTTGGCGATACCGTAATGAAAGGGCCGATCATAATTGGCACAGAAATTATCGATACTGAAAGCGGCCCAACGAATGTCTCTACCATTGATATCCATCTCATAAAGATCTGAGGATTTTCTTCTGCCCAGTTAGATTATCCCACAGCGGGAAATCTCTTTTATTTTTAACAACAATGGTACTCTATGAAGGTCTGCCCGCTCATTATGCTGATATTCCTGCTACTGGGTGTTGTAAGTGTGCCAGTCTGTGCACAAATTCCCGGAAGGACTGGATATGTTACCATTGAGAGCGTGGACATTGGCCTCACCGATGATTATGCCGTCATCGATCTTTCTTACCATATTGATGATATTGTCTCAATTCTGGTTCTCCTTCTTGGGAAAAGAGACTTAAAAAACCGGTTGAATAAAACACTGAATTTCAAGGATGCACGATTTATTGAAACTGATATGGATCACGCACGAATACTGGTGCGTGGAGTCTCTATCGATTATGGCGATAATTCATACTGGTTCCCCGAACATGAATTTGATATCACTCTTGCAAATGTAACAGTGATAACGCCACAGTTTAGCCGGACATACAACGAAACAACGATGATTCCCAACGGCATTGGATTCTTCAGGGGCGGGCTTGAACCACGTTTTAATTTTCCAAACAATCTGACCGTAATAAGCCATTTGGAATCTACAGCACCCAGTTAAAATTGTGTGTGAATGCTAACTTTTTTGAATTATTCTTATCAAAATGCCCCTCTGGCTGAATTGAATACTTTTTTTGAAAGGCAGTATTACGTGCAAAAAATGTTGAGTGTATGGCTTTCAGCTTCCCCAGCCTAGCCAGAAAAAATGTTCAGAGATAATCCCTTGGCGCATTTTTGAAGTACTGCTCAATCCAGTCATGAACCAGGTGCTGGACATAAATCCCGACTCCGGTAATCAGTATTGCTCCGATTATCCCATAGATAATTATTCGTACCCCGTCGTCAACATAATACGGAAAGTCCAGATTTCCTGAGAGAGAGAGAACATACACGCTCGCACCAAAGACAAAGAAGGCTCCGGCAGCGATAAAGAAAGGTAGTACAATTAATCTGGAGAGATTCTCCTTCTCGTTGTTGTAAGCATCGATCAGTTTCCCTGACATCGCAATCAGGCCTGCCCCGGCAAACCAGAATATCGAACCATAGAAGAATCCAAAAAGGATATAGATAAGCCCTGAATCCTCTGGATACCACTGAAGAACACTAGCAAATCCCATCAGAAGAGCGACTAACCCAACGAAGAGCGCTGTAATATAGGCCAAAAAACTAACTTTACCTCCCCGAAACGAGGCATTGAGACCATTTATTGCTATACCAAAATATTCGTCGATGCCGTAGCCCTTAAAGAGCAAATAGACGCCGAGTACACCAACCACGATAATAATTGCGATATCCGGAAATCCTATGAGCACCGCAACAGCATAGAGAAGCATACAGATACCAAGGGGAACAAGAAATGTTCTTGCAACCTGTGGATCATCAAAGAATTTTTTAAGGATGTAATACGTGCCCTCAAGGTTAGGCATCTGTTTGACAATCACTCTGCTGACACTTGCCACTCTGACATTTGACTGAATAATGGGCAGAATATACTCATCTTCAGCTCCATCAGTTACTAAAATACATCGGGTAATACCATTGGTTGTTACTATATTTTCCAGATCCTGAGCAATCTTTCTATCGCCCTCTATAGTGTTTGTTCCACTACCAGCAAGAACAGCAACCACAACATCCTCACCAAGATTCAGTCTTTCATCATAAAGACGGACAGCCTGAAAAATGGCATTAACATCTGAGTCTTCAGGATCGGCAAGGCCCAGTGTCGTCGCTGCATTTAGGCAAGCCTGACGACCAAAAACCGGACTCCGGATGTATCCCTTCACTCCGATATCATCATCTCTGTCAATACAGAGAATCAACGTCCGGTCAGAATTCATATCTTCAAGAAAATACTTCTGGAACGCTTAAATAATTACTGATTAAAAAAAGGAGAATATTAGATAAGTTTAGCACGCTGCAACAGCAGGATGTCATCGGTAGTGAGTTTCGTACCACTTCTGAACTGCTGGAAGACAATTTCTGCCTCTTTGCGGATTGCTTTCTGCTCTTTGTTGACCTTTGTTTTACGGGTCTTCTTGCGCACGCCACCGATGACTTTGTCGTAATCACGAAGTTCTTTCTGGCAGGAGATAAAGGACTGATGCTCAGCATCTGCTGCTTCCTGAGCCTCTACAAACTTGCGGTGTGCCTCATCAGCTTCTTCACGGGACTTGTCGGCCTTGCGATAGCACTCAACCATCAGATCATGATGTTCCTGTGCCTTCTCAGCTGACTCGGTAACCTGTTTATGCAGTTCAGATGCCTGTCGACGAAGTTCACGAGCATCCTGAAGCTTCTCGCGGATCTCTTTGTTCTGCTCAAGTTCGGCTTCCTGTTCCCGGATGGTACCCTTGAGGTGCTTAATCTTCTCGATCAGTTCACGCTCTTTTTCAGTGCCCATGACGGTCGTCTGCTGCTGAAATTCGAGAGATTCAATCTGCTTCTGCTGTTCTTTGATGCCACGGGTATTGCTGATCTGACCATGTTCTTTCTTGAAGGCATCAATCTCTTCAAAAAGCACATTAGCCTTATCATTAAAGACATTGCGTTCGCCTTTAAGGCGGTGCACATCCTGATTGGAATGGTCACGAAGCTCTTTGTGCTTCTGTGCCTCTTCAACACATTCGCGGGTCTGCGCGTTTAACTGGTTGCGTTCACGAGCCATCTGGCTTGCTTTTGCATTGAGATCGTTGCGCTTCTCTTTGTGTTCTTCCGAGTCATCTAGAAAATTTTTACGTTTGTCGACAAGTTCGTTCATCATGCTTTGCTATACCTCATAACTACAACGACATTCAATCCGTCAAAACTAATGTCATTCGCACAAGAAAAGTCCGGCATTACACCGGAAGATCTACGTAAGCTCTCTGGACTCGGAAGAGAAGTCCATATTCATCGGCTGTTCTGTATTCAACTTCCTGTACGAATTACGCCGAATGGCGCATTTGACACAATTCTGACCTGAATGGTGAGTAGTGTTATCTGTATAAAATGATAGGAAAGAATATAAGGCTTTTCCTGACTTGATTCAGAAAGATCTCCATCTAAGCTCAAAATCTTAAACGTAAAAAATAACCGAGCAGAAATGTAAAATTTTGTATGATGAAAATGAGAGTTAATGATTGCTTCCTTGACACTTGATGCCCGCTATAATCTTGTTATTTGATATCACCGAGATAAACCATCTGGCATTATCAGAAACATCCATTTAGTTGCACGTTTCAGTAAAAAATTATATTACCCAGGCATGGATTGCCTGATGGATTTTTTACTGAGCGGGTTTCAGAGGTGAGTTCCTGCTTTACCTGATAAAGTCAATCAGACCGCCACTGGTCTGTTCTGAGGCACGACGTGCACCGCCTGCCATTCTTCCCATGGGCTGTGCAATCTGAGGCTCAGAACGAGCCGGTACAGTCATTGGTTGTGAACGTCCAAGAATCTGTGCGCTCTTCACACCAGTCATGATAGCCATAACCCGGACTCTACCCTCAAATTCGCTATTGATCCTCGCACCCCAGATAACATCAGCATGCGGGTCAAGTTCGTAGGTAAGAGAACTTGCAATCTCTTCCGCATCGGCAAGAGTCAGATCACTGCCCCCGGTGATATGGATAAGTGAGCCGGTTGCTCCACGATAATCAATGTCAAGGAGTGGGTGGTTAAGGCATTCGTGCACTACGTTTTCAGACTTGTTCTGCTGTTTTGACTCTCCAACAAGCATGACTGCAACGCCACCCTTACTCATAATGGCACGGACATCGGCATAGTCGATATTAATAAGCGATGGCTCGGTAATAGTCTCAGAAATACCTTTTACGGTCTCAGCGATGAGTTGATCCATAACAGAGAATGCCTGCCCTAATGGAAGGTTTGGAACAAATTTCATCAGCCGGTTGTTATCGAGAACAATAACAGAATCTGCTGCTTCCTGAAGACATGCGAGACCTTCTTCAGCACGGATAAGACGGGCTTTCTCAACCTGGAAAGGATAGCTGACCATTCCCACGACAATGGCGCCCTGTTCCTTTGCTATCTGAGCAACGACCGGGGCTGTACCAGTGCCGGTACCGCCACCCATTCCTGCGGTGATAAAGACAAGATCCGCATCAGCCAGAAGAGTCTCAAGTGTTGTACGAGCCATCTCAGCTGCACGTTTCCCAATATCCGGGAATCCACCAGCACCAAGACCTTTGGTCAGTGATTTACCGACAAGAACACGCTTGTCTGCCTGAATCATTTCGAGATGTTGCTTATCGGTGTTGAGTGCAATAGTCTCAGCACCATTGACCTTCATGTGGTATAGGCGGTTTATGGTGTTGTTTCCTGCGCCACCACAACCAACAATAACAATCCGTGGCTGACCAAGAAAGTCTTCATCTCCAATAACACCCTTCGTGTTATGATGTTCCAGCTCTGCATTTTTAAGAGCTTCATTAATAATCGACTGCATTTAGAATCCTCCTGAAAGTACCGGTTGTTTGATGATATATGTGGAGTCCGGATTGCCCAGGCATAGTAGTTCTGTCTCATTGCCAGCAGAGAGAAAATCTGCCGGAGAGGGGTGAATGAATTGGGACTGCGTTCTTTTGTTTCCTGCCATTTCTTACACCTCAAATGAGATCTGCTCACTGTCCCTGATAACTCGGCTGCTGTGACGTTCGAGCAGTTCACGCACAGAGTGCCTGACTGCCTCTGAAACTGTAGGGAATTCACCTGCCTCTACCAGCCTTTCCAGTAATAAGACCTGCTGAGGGGGGAGCCGTATTGTTATCCGTTCCATCTAAATATCATCCTGTCCGACATTTGTCTGACAATTGTCTGACAATTGTCTGACATAGAGCACCTTGACGCCTGACTTAACTCAGACAATAATGAGATACTATGTGATGATATATAAAGGTTTTTATTGAGTTCCAGAGATCACCTTCAGAAGGCATTTTAACAGGCTAAATGCATATTTTAGCAAAAGATGGACAATTTGGAGGATGTGCATATTTCAGAAAAAGCAGTTCACGGAGATGGAATCAGGCAACTCAGAAAAGCATCTGAGAACCCCATCCTGGATTTTGGTGCTAATTTAAACCCTTTTCCACCTGAAACGGGGTGGGTCCCCAACCCTGCCCTCATACGTGATTATCCTGACGACACCTATGCTGAACTCAGGGAATCCTTTGCGCGTTCTGTTGGGCGGCGATCAGATGAAATTACTGTGGGAAACGGATCGGTTGATATTATCCGAACATTCTGTAATACGATGGTAAAGGCAGACACGAAAGTCTTCATCCCCGAACCTGTTTTTGCAGAATATGAACTCTCAGTGAAATTAGCCGGTGGAACAGTGGTTACCAATCCTTCAGATGCTGGCCTGAGATTTCTCTGCAACCCGAGTAATCCGACAGGTCATTTCCTCAAATACGAAGAGGTTACTGAAATTCTTGAAGATTGTGAAGATGCCGGGCAGATGCTTTTTCTGGACGAGGCCTTCATCGATCTCGCAGATCCTGCCGAAAGCCTATGCAATAATACATCTGAAAATTTGTTCATCATTCGATCACTAACAAAATCGTTTGCTGTTCCGGGTCTGCGTATAGGATTTGGAATAGGAAATAGTGATCTTATCGGGAAGCTGGAAGTCACCCGCCCCCCCTGGACAGTCAATGCCTTCGCAGAATCATTTGCCCTTGCAGCAATAAAACAATTTAGCGCACTTGCCGGAGTCAGAGAACGCCTCAAAACAGAACGTAACTGGATCTGCCAAAACCTTAGCGAGTGTGGACTGAACTACCTACCACCAAGTGCAAATTTTATTCTGGTAGAACTTCCCGAAACTGCGACAACGTTTACACAGAAATTGCTGGATCAGGGCATCTTTGTGCGAGACTGTACATCTTTCGGTTTACCAAATAATATCCGCATTGCAGTCAGGTCACGCAAAGAGAATGAACAATTAATTCAGGCGGTTCGGCGTTGCTTGCCCTAATTATGGCAGGCGGAAGGGGAACCCGTCTTGGAAGCGGAGAAAAACCTCTCGTCCGTATTGGTGATACCCCCATGCTTGCTCGTGTCCTTTCATCTTTTCGCGATGCAGGACATGAACCAATTGTCGTTTTAAGTGACGCAGTACCGGTTACCCGTAACTGGTGCCGGGCATGGGACCAGGAATACATCAACACACCCGGGAAAGGCTATGTTGAAGATCTCAATGAAGCAGCAGAAATTCTTAGAATACCGGGGTCTTTTTTCTGCAGCGTTTCAGACATCCCCTGCATTTTGCCTGAAACTCTAAAAACAATTGAATCAGTATATGGTGCTGCAGGAACACCCGCCCTCTCGGTCTGGATCCCGGAGTTTTTGGTTTCTCGCTTCGGCGGTAAACCAACCTATTCAATGGAGGTTGAGGGAGTGTTAGCAGTTCCAACGGGAGTCAATATTTTTCATGGAGCTCACATTGGCGTTCCCTGTGATGAAGTGCAACTCCTTCTCAATGCAAGCGATCTCGCCCTTAACGTTAATACTCCGAATGAAGTACTTGCAGCAGAAAAGTTCCTGAAAAACGTTCGTGAAAAAAATGTTCCAGGCATTGTTTAAAGAAAATGTGTAGCTTTTTCGTGCATCCAGACGTGTATCAAAGAAATAGTTGAAAACTATTCAACAATAGATAAAAATAGATTTTGTAGCAAAAACAGTTTCACAATATAGGACAGAGCAATAAAGCCTATATGATTCCATACTGAACATTAAAGTATGGAATTTTCCCGTGAGATTGAACTTGAAGGACATATCATTGACTCCGGCATGATGACGAGTGCCCTAGACTGCATTCTTGATATGGGAGGGAACTTTGAGTTCATTGAATTTATTGTTGGGAAGAAGACAACCGATGAGAGTTATTCACGTTTTACTGTTCAGGCCGAAACAGAGGACAGACTTGAACGAATTTTAAGCGAACTTCACCGCCTTGGTGCTCGGACTGTCGTCATCGATAATGTAAATCTGGCGATTGCCGAGAGTGATCGCGTTGTGCCGAAAGGATTTTACTCCACAACCAATCATCCCACCTCGGTCATGCTGAACGGAAATTCCGTCACAGTAGAGGCTATTGAGATGGACTGTCTTATTGTCGTGAAACCCACAACAGAAACGGCACACTGCACACCTATTTCAAACCTGAAAAAAGGAGATTCAGTCGTTGTTGGTGAACAGGGAGTTATCGTTACACCGCCACCCCGCCCGCGCAAGGCCAGTACCTTTGAGTTTATGCACGGGACTGTCTCCTCAGAACGACCAAGCGAAACCATCATAAAAAAAATTGCGTGTGAAATTCTTGCCATCAAAGCAAAGGGAGGAAAAATTGGTTTTGTCGGTGGGCCGGCCATCGTACACACCCGTGCAGCCCCCTCACTGGCGAAGATAATCAGAGAAGGCTATATCGATGTGCTGTTTGCCGGAAACGCCCTTGCCGTTCATGATATCGAATATAATCTCTTTGGGACATCACTGGGAATGTACCTGGACTCCGGCGACCTTGCACCCGGCGGGCACAAGAATCACATCTACGCCATATCAGAGGTGATTCGGTCCGGGTCCATTGCAAAAGCAGTTGAAGACGGAACGATTAAAAGTGGCATTATGTACGAATGCGTGAAAAATAATGTGCCTTTTATTCTTGCCGGGTCAATCCGTGACGACGGACCACTTCCTGATGTCATCACTGATACGATGAAAGCACAGGATGCCATGCGCACCTATCTCCAGGATCTCGATATGATCATTATGATCGGCACCCTGCTTCACTCAGTTGCAGTGGGCAACTGTCTGCCATCCTACGTAAAGACCATCTGTGTTGATATCAATCCTGCTTCAGTTACAAAACTCATGGATCGCGGTACCATGCAGGCGATTGGGGTTATCAGTGATGCCGGGACATTCCTACCACTTCTCTCAAAGCAACTTGAAGAGCAAAAAGAATAAATTTTAATTTTTTTTATCTGGTCAGTGGCATCGACCAGGGTTGTTCATTTTCAAGCACAAACTCCCATTCAGCTTTGCAGTCACATCCGGCCTCAAAAAGTTCCTGCAACTGACCTTTATCAGCAGAAAGCGAATATTCAAGAATAGCAGGAACGATCTCCCGATCACATGTCCCACAGTTGTGTGGACCACGAATCTTTCCGCCACCAACAGGATCACAGGAAATAGGACGCGGCGCTTCAATCAAGACCTCAAGGGCGCTCCAGAGATAGGGTGGCCGATATGCCCCTTTCTTCCACAAACGCTCAACAGGGGTTTTTGACTGTATTGTGCATAGGTTCATTGAGATCATATCTGCATACTTACTGACCACCTGTACCGAGGTGTGCATATCCTTTTTCGCCTCTGCCTCGGTAAGGTACGGCGGTTTCATCATCAGATAAGTTTTGATACCGGCACCTGCCGCACGCGCACGTTTAGTAGAATCAATGTAATCCTGATACGTATGTCCTTTTCTGATACAGTGTTCACGAATCTGATCATTGATAGTTTCAAGACCACTTGCAATATAGAGCGGTATATCCCATCGTCCGGTATCAATCGTCTCGCGAAATGCATTGACCGTCTCTTCAGTAACGTATTCAACCCGTGATTCGGCAATAACAATCTTACCCCGAAGTGCATTCCCAATCGCGTCCCGCGCCTCAGGTGGTACTTCTACAGAATCAAGAAAACTTCCTGACGTGAAAATTTTCACCATCTCATAGGAATCAGACGGAAAAGTCTCCATCGCATATGCAAGCTGAGCCCGGAGCGCGTGAATGAGGTCTTCTTTTGAGTAACCCCTATACCGTTCATGGCAATAACCACACATCGTACATTGATTCCACGAACAACCACCAGACTTAAAAATAATCGTAAGGCAGGGGATTTTAATCCCGTTGTATAATTCTTCTGACCGCCAGCAGGCAAGCGGTCGTTCTGGAGTGATAGTCATCATTAATATGGTTGTACACTTATCGGTATTGTATGAAAAAGCTCACTTCTCTTACCATCCTCATCCTCTGTCTGGTATGTGTAAGTCCCGCGGCTGCCTACCTGCTCCAGTGCGACTGCCCAGAGAAAGTTGCAGCAGGAGAAACATTGATTATCACCGGAACCAGTAACCTCCCGCCCGGGCAGAGTTATCCGGCTGATCTCCGTCAGGTCAAACCAAGTTCAAAGTATATTACCCAACGAACGGTAACGATACAGGCTGGTGGCGACTGGGAGGTTACTTTCCCAACAAACGGGCTGAGCACAGGAAGTTACCAAGTGAGCATTGGCGATCAGGGAACCTCTAGCGATTTTGGATCAAGTTCAACCTGTACCTATGATAAGCCAAAAATTTTTGACATTGTCGATCGTTCAGAAACGCTGCTACTGACCTCCCAGGCAATCCAACCTTACACCGGCAGCCTGCTGATAGAGGGGCATGACACGGAGTTTGAAAACAATGGCGTAGAGATTACGGTAACAGATTCAAACGGAAACATCGTGTACGGGCCCCACTATATCAGCACTGATGAAGGTTCCTTCTCTCAGCATGTGCTGATAGATTACCCAGACACCTACACAGTACAATTCGCCGACAGCCAGGGGTTTGTGGCTGATGCGGAATTTTTGGTTCCCTCCACGACACCAACAGCCATGCCAACTTCAACAGCTGTGATGCCCACTCCTCTGCCCACAACCGCCGGACCAAAAGTTTCAGCCTCTGCTTCTGCATCAAAATCTGCCCCAGCGTACTTTACCCTGATATCTAAAGGGGGAACCGTTGATATTACCACATCCGGCGGGATGGATTGGGGCGTTGATTATACTAACACGAAAGGTAGTATCGTAAAAATTAACGAACGGCACGGAACAAGCGGAGAACTCTTCAGTATCCCTGATGCTTACGGAGAGATCTACATCAAAGTATATCCCATCAAATACTCAGATGACGGCACCGTAACAATCTACGCACAGAATGCGCAATCGATTACAGTCGACGCTTCCGCCGCCTCTAGATTCGGAGAGACAATAGCACCGACACCGACAGAAGAAGCGCAGGAATCGCCGTTGTCTCTTTGTATTCTGGTTCTTGCCATGCTTATTGGTGCACTCTTTGTACGGAGACAATAACACCATTCTTTTATTGGAGAACAGTTAAATTTGTAGGAGAGCCGGGATAGTCTAGTCCGGTAAGGCGGTGGCCTTGAAAGCCACTGGTGCACGGCACCTCAGGAGTTCAAATCTCCTTCCCGGCGTTTTTAAGTTTTCATCCGTTCAATAACAAATGAGAGGATCATCTCAGCAGAGCTGAAGATCCACGGAGATTAGTAAATATGTGTATTGCAGTTCCGGCAGAAGTGCTGGAGATAAAAGAAGGCAATATCGCTCTTGTCGATTATGGCGACCTGCAACAGGATATCCGAACAGATCTACTTGATGTTCAGGTCGGCGAATATGTTCTGGTGCATGTTGGCTTTGCTATTCAGAAACTCAGTAAAGAGGATGCCCTCCAGACCCGTGAGATATTTAAAGAAATATACGCGGCAATGGAGGAATAATGCACGAGTATTCAGTCGCATACGATATTTTTAAGACAGCAGCACGCGCTGCACATGAAAACAACGCCACTGAAGTTTTTGTCGTCCATGTGGATTTTGGAGAACTCTCTATGATCAACCCGGAACAGGTTCATTTCCTCTGGGAAATAATGCGCGAAGAAGAACCTGTGCTGGCAAAAGCCAAACTACAGTATCGGCTGGTACCCGCAAAAACGCGTTGCATATGTGGGTATGAAGGAAATGAAAAATTTGTCTGCCCGAACTGTGGGAAGCTTCCTGAAGTTCTTGAAGGCAGAGAGATCTGTGTGACTAATCTTGAGATAGAAGTTGATGAGGAATGAAAGTTTCATTAATGCATGGTGCTGGCGGTTCAGTTTTTGCTGAACTACTCGATAAAACCCTGACAAAATACACCAACAATAATGCCGGAGGAATCGGCCTTGAGGCACTTGATGACGGTGCAGTAATCCCGATTGGCGATCAGAATATTGTATTTACCACCGACAGTCATGTGGTATCGCCACTGTTCTTCCCGGGTGGTGATATCGGTAAAATTGCTGTCAGCGGAACAGTCAATGATCTGGTGATGATGGGAGCACGTCCTATTGCCCTCTCCTGCGCGATGTTGATTGAGGAAGGATTTGATATCGAAATTCTCGAAAAGATTATCGCTTCAATGGATGCTACGCTGGGTGAGGCCGGTGCGTCGATTGTCACCGGTGACACCAAAGTGCTTGAACGCGGGGCACTTGACGGTATTGCTATCAATACAGCTGGTATCGGCGTTGTGAAAACCCCCATCCGTGACAGCGGCCTGGTACCCGGAGATGTAATGATTATCAGTGGCACCATTGGTGATCATGGTCTTGCTATACTAACACACCGTGAAGGGTTTGATCTTGGGGAACAGATCGCATCGGATGTCGCACCACTCTGGGGACTGGTGAAGGGCGCAATGGATGCCGGGACTATCCACGCGATGAAGGACCCAACCCGTGGCGGTGTTGCCAACGCCCTGAACGAGATGGCAGAAAAAGCTGAGGTTCAGATACGGCTGGATGAAGAAGCACTGCCCATCCGAAAAAGCGTACAGAGTGCCTCTGAACTTCTGGGAATTAACCCGCTTGAAGTAGCAAATGAAGGCAAAGTCATTATGAGCGTCCCACCAGAAGATGCAGACGCAATTCTTGCCGCACTGAAAAACCATAAATATGGAAAGGATGCCGCAATTATTGGCCGGGTTGTTGAAGGCTCAGCTGTTATCGTCGAGACATCCATTGGCGGCGAGCGCTTTATTGAACCGCCAGCAGGCGACCCGGTTCCCCGGGTCTGCTAATCTTTTTACTCTTTTCGTCCCTACCAGTAGCTACGGGTAGAAGTATGAAGGCAGATCTTCTTTTGAAAAACGCAACACTTCCAGACGGACGGGTTGCAGATATTGCAATATCCCATGGCCAAATCCTACATGTCGGTGGCGGGGTCACTGCTTCCGACAGTATTGAGTGTTCCAACCTCCTGTGTCTGCCGGGAGCGACAGATATGCATGTACACCTGAGAGACGGCGAACAAAAACAGAAAGAAGATATCGCGAGCGGCACGCGTTCGGCGCTTGCCGGAGGAGTGACCACCGTCGTAGATCAACCAAATACCATTCCCACTATTCTCTCACCCGAAACATTCCGTGACCGCATAAAAATGGCAGCGGAATCAATGTATACTAATTACGCCTTAAATGGTGCAGTGACACCACAGGCTGACATTAAGGGCCTGTATACTGCCGGAGCACTCTGTTTTGGTGAAACGTTTGCCGCACCTTCGAGTTATGGTGACGCGCTGGGACACGGAGATCTTATCAAACTTCTGGGAGAAATTCAGACCATCGGTGCCCTTGCCACGATTCACGCAGAAGAAGTACTGGAGGGGAACGATCAAAGTCTGGAGGCTCATAACACTCTTAGGCCATCAACTGGTGAAGAGCGTGTCGTGCAGGAAATTTGTTCAATTTCGAAACGTCCACGTCTTCATTTTTGCCACCTTTCAAACGCGTCTTCGGTTTATGCCGCAGCGTCGTGCGGAACAACTGAAGTCTCACCCCACCACCTGTTTCTTTCTTATGAACAATTTGAGGCGACAAATACCCATGGCCGGGTCAATCCACCTCTTCGTAGTGAGACAGAACGAAAAGGTCTCTGGGGAGCATGGCACCATATTGATGTAGTTGCCTCAGACCATGCGCCCCACACACCAGACGAGAAAGCCCTGTCATTTGCCGAGGCACCATCCGGGATTCCTGGGGTCGAGACGATGATCCCGCTTCTTCTTGCAGAAGTATACAAAAATACCATCACTATTGATGATCTTATCGACAAAACGGCAGTACGCCCTGCTACAATTCTCGGACTTGATTCTCCCGCCATTATTCCGGGAAATCGGGCAAACATTGCACTATACCCGAAAGAGATAGGCAAAGTCTCATGTGATAACCTGCACAGCAAAGCCGGATGGACGCCATATGAGGGAATGCCTGCGATCTTTCCGGAGATCGTTATAGTCAACGGAGTCTGTGCATACCATCGTGGAGAATTCTCTGCACCTGCCGGACAGTGGGTTGCAGGGCACGGATTTAATGGCTAAAACGTCCAATACAATAATGCCGACAAGACACCTTTATAGGTCCCCAGGTGATATTGACAAGCGTCATAATGTGATCCATGGGACAACCCATTGGTGTAACAGGCATGCCCGGCATTTTGGGTTCAGGCAGGGGACGAACGGCGACATGCCACGGGTGATCCATGCCTGTTAGTGCTGGGCTACATTTTCCTTTTTATACAGAGTTGAAAGGCGTACATTCATGAAACCGGATATCAGTGACGCAATAACCGAAACATCTGAAGGAATTATTGTCGCTGTTGATGTAACAACCGGCAGCAAACGACCGATTGTTCCGGCAGGATATAACGAGTGGCGCTCTGCGATTATCTGCAAAGTCTCGGCCGCACCTATAGCAGGAAAGGCCAACAAGGAGATCTGCAAAGCTTTTGCTTCTGTACTGGGTATCTCAGAGCAACAGGTAACTATTGTATCCGGTCATACATCGACAAAAAAACGTGTTCTGATCTCGAATCTGGACGTAAATTTACTCACAAAACGTCTTCTTGACAACATCTGATGGCAAATCAGGCAGAATGCGTGGGTAATGACCCAATCTCTTAAGTAGTAATCCCGTGAATATTCAGAAGCTATGGTTTCATGTCAATATATACTCATGATCATGGCGGCATATTCAGGAGATTATCATGTACTCACCAGATACAACCAAGTACCTTATTCACCTTCATCTCAGCACCGAGGGGGTGGTCGAGAAATCTGATGTTGTTGGAGCCATATTTGGCCAGACAGAGGGTTTACTCGGCGACGACCTGGACTTGCGGGATCTGCAACGGACAGGCAGGGTCGGCAGAATTGATGTTCAGATTATAAGCCATCACGGTAACACCAGTGGAGAGGTCTATATCACCTCTTCAATCGACAAGGCAGAGACGGCTCTGCTTGCCGCTTCACTGGAAACAATCGAACGTGTTGGACCGTGTGTTTCTGAGGTGCGGGTCGATCGCATTGAAGATATCAGAGTCAGCAAACGTAAACAAATTGTTGAGCGTGCGAAATCGTTGCTCATCGAATCTTTTGATGAAAGCAGTATTGATACCGGAGAGCTCTTAGAAGCGGTCCGTGAACAGGCACGGATCGGAAAGATCAGTGAATATGGTCCGGATCATCTGCCGGCAGGCCCTCATGTGGAATCATCAGATGCCATTATCGTGGTAGAAGGAAGAGCGGACGTGGTCAATCTGCTTCGGTTTGGGATAAAAAATACCGTTGCCGTTGAAGGAACAAATGTACCGGATTCAATAGCAGGGCTCTGTGCGGTGAAAACAACAACACTCTTTGTTGACGGAGACCGGGGCGGCGACCTAATCATCAGCGAACTGATGCAGAAAGCAGATATCGATTATATTGCACTCAGTCCAAGAAACCGTTCTGTCGAGGATATGAGCCGGAAAGAAATTGTAAAAGCGTTACGCAACAAAATCCCATCTGAATTTTGGAATGGCCCACAAAACGGGAATGCGTCGGAAGAACTACCTGAAAAAGAAGAAGAGGATC
Organism: uncultured Methanomicrobiaceae archaeon; assembly: GCA_964491505.1. Taxonomy (GTDB): domain Archaea; phylum Halobacteriota; class Methanomicrobia; order Methanomicrobiales; family Methanomicrobiaceae; genus CAZBGM01. The sequence continues at coordinate 26,056 of CAZBGM010000003.1, forward strand.
TACCTGAGGATTACCTAGAATTAAAGGATCACATGAACGCCGTACGTGGTCATTCCTCGGCGCGCCTCTTAAATAAATCGTATGAAACCGTCAGGGAATGTGACAATGATCTTATCGAAGAACTCCTTGAGCGGACCTCAAAAGAGGTTGCAGGTGTAGTAACTGACCAGGGATGTGATCAGAAATTTGTTGACATTCTCGTCAAGAATGGGGTTTCATTTGTCGCATCGCCTGATTTTGCTGGAATTCTCAAGAAACCGGTTGAACTGAAGCTTTTCAAGATCGCTTAATGTTGCCTTCTGGAAAAGAATTAATAATCTATTTTTACAATTAGTGTTCAGGTTGTTGACAAAATATGCATAAAGAGGAACTCATCAAATTACACGAAGTTATGGCCGAGATCAAGGACCAAATCGAAAAGATGGACAAAGATAATGATTTCTCTGAATATTACCGTCTTAACGTAACTCCCGAACATGTGCATAAGAGTAAGATGGAACACAAACATGCCATCTTTATTCTTGGCGAGGAAATTGCCTCCTCAATGAAAGATATTGAATATTCAGCAACGAACCGTACTTCAGCACGGATGCACGAACTTGCTGAACGCACAAAAAAAGAGATTGAGAACAGCTCTGGTTCAAACTAACTTTTTTTATTTTTTTAATTCTTTCTTCTGCTCTACCAGGTACTCAGCAAGATATTGCCAGATAGGCGCACTCATGCAGTGCCAATTCGGTGTCCCATTAACTTCCAGCACCGTATAGGCACTTTCTGGTGTCGGCAAGAGGTCCACTCCACAGTAACTAATGTCAACAGCTTCTGCTGCCTGTTCTGCAATTGTTGCCATCGCTTCAGGTATGACTGAAAGCGCACGTCCTTCGCCCCCCTGATGAATATTGTGAGCAAAGGTATCTGAACATCGTTCAATGGCGCCTACTGCCGTACCGTCCAACACAAAAATCCGAAAATCCCGGTCGTTTTTTACATACTCCTGCAGATACCAGGGAGAAGGGCCAAGAGCATCAACTGAGATGAATGGAAAGATTCCGTTTCCATCATACCCATACAGAGGTTTGTAAACGGCAGTGCCGTGCCGGGAAAGAAACGCTTCAGCCTCAGAAAGCGAAGAGGTGAAAATAGTCTCAGGAGTTAGGACACCTGCTCTGATTAGGCATGCTGACGTCTGTGCCTTGCTTGCACACGTCGCAATGGCCTCCGGACTGTTTACGACCCGATTATTAAGAGAGAGACATTTCAGGGTTTCAAATTCAACCGGGTCCTGACGCATGCCACAGACCCAGATAAGTTCACCCTCCATCGGGGTATTGATAGGATCAATAGCCACAGGGTCCAGCAGTGTATAGGCTACTCCCATACGATCAAGTTCACGAAGCACCATATCTGTTGAATTGTCATCCGCGGTATCGGTCGGTTTTGGTCTGATATATATCATAACTCAAGCCTCAGTTGTGTTGCTATAACGTTTCAGAAAGATTACTGGTTATCAAAACGGGAAAAATATTTCCAAAGAGAATTCCGGATAATCAAAAAGGAATAAAAATAAAAACCCGGGAAGTATCAATCAAGATTTGCGATCTCTTCCTGATGATCCATGGGTTTTGAATACTTTTTCCAGACCTGCTCGCGGAAAACTGGTCCGGAGTTATAGGTGCAGAAAGGAATGATACGACCATCCGGTGTCGCATAGTGGATACAGCAGCGCTGAACACGCTGAACATCATAATTGAAGTTGTCCATGAAGTGCATAGTACCAACAAAGAGAGCATTCCAATGGAATTCGGCCAGAGACTCAAAGTCCTGTTTGATCAGAGTATCCTTAAGAATCTTCCAGAGTGACGTGTTGAGTTCATTCTTGTTTTTAACTGACCTATTGATGTCACGAACCCCTTCGATCAGTGTCTTGTACTTGTTGATCGTCCCGCCCTTGCTTAGACGTTCTGACATTTCGTCTACGGCAGCAAAGAAAGCATCAACGTCCACAAGCTCATTGATGGGCTTCATACCTTTCTCAGTGACAAACCCATAGGTTGCTGCGCCACAGTGCTGGTGCACGGTAAAGGCGACTTGGGGTTCACCCGTATATGCCTCAGCCAGATGAGTAAGCGGCAGGACGCAAGGGACCGGATAGAAGTATTTCTTTTTTAGTATTCCATCTGTCTGCTCTTCTATACGCTGGAGGAGATCGGGGATAGTAACCCGTTTCTGAGCAATCTGATCAGCCGACATAGCTCCGGTAAATGCCACTGGCTGAAAGTTCACACCACGGATGGTATCAACATTGTCTGCTGCATATTTGATAATGTTGCCAACATCATGATCATTTACGCCATTGATGATTGTTGGCACAAGCATAATCCCAACACCAAATTCCCGACAGTTTGCAACGACTCGTTTACTGATATTAATAAGCCGGTTTGTCTCTTTGGTTGTGCCATCAAAATGAAGATATACCGTTGAAAGACCTGCATCTCTGAGCCCACAGACAAGATCCTTACTAGCAGCTAATTTTATGCCGTTTGTCGCAAGCTGTATCTGTGAAAATTCCAGATCATGGGCAGCCTGAACAATCTCAACCAAATCATCGCGCAGTGTTGGTTCTCCACCTGAGAACTGGATCGCAGGGCAAGGAACCGGCCGCTCATTTCGAAGCATTTTGAGCATATCAATGATTTCCTCAAAAGAGGGCTCGTAGATATAACCACAGGCACGGGCATTTGCAAAGCAAAATTCACAGTCCAGATTGCAGCGATTGGTCAGATCAATATTTCCAAGCAGTGTTGAAGACTTATGATTGTTACAGAGTCCGCAGGCATACGGGCATTCGCTTTCATCAGCAAAACGCTGTGGATTTTCAACACCGCCACCGATTCCTTCAAACTCCTCGAACTGTTTAAACATCTCAGCATCTGACCAGTACAAATATTTTTGCGTCCCGTGTTCCGGACAGTTGCGGACGATCCAGATCGCACCATCTTCTTCGATAATGTCTGCAGGCAGAACCTTTCCACAGACAGGACAGAGACTTTTTGTTGTTTTTATTATCATGGGCATTCACATATTGGTCAAATTTATGGGTCTATTCTTCAGGAAACATATTGATGTTTCTTAAAATATAAACGACGTTCCGACATATAGACTTACCAATAGTGTATTTGTCCACCAGCTTAACCTTTTTTGTCTCATCTGACAATGTATATATACCGGATTTGAAAAATTATGCTGGATATCATTATTATGTCCCTGTTTGTCGCGTTATGGATAATGGTGCCGGCCTATCTGCCCAATTCCATGGCAGCAGTTTTCGGCGGCGGCAGATCCATTGACGGCGGGAAGGTCTGGAGCGACGGGCGCCGCATCTTCGGTGATGGAAAAACCTGGCGGGGACTTCTCGGCGGTATTTTGTCAGGTGTTGCTATCGGCGGGGTCGAACTTCTTGTTCAGAACTATGTTGGATTCTCGATTCTAACCGGACTTTCAGTAATCCTTCTTGCCGTCGGGGCCCTTCTGGGCGATTTGGTAAAGAGTTTTTTTAAGAGAAGACTCAATAAAAAACGTGGGGAAGAATGGCTCATCGCTGATCAATATGATTTGGTAATTGGTGCCTTTGTATTACTCCTCATATTTAATCTTTCATGGGTTGCAGCTACCATCACCCTCCCGGTCATAGTATGGATCCTAATCCTCACTCCCCTGCTTCACCGGGGCGCAAATATTATCGGCTATCTAATCGGAGTAAAAGATGTACCATGGTAAATGAACTGGCAACGCTTCTTATTGAAAAAAAAGCAATTGAATTTGGAGAATTCACCCTCGCATCCGGGCAGAAGAGCACATATTATATTGATATCAAAACAGCCTCCATGCAACCGGATCTGTTAGGGCCGATTGCTCAGGAAATTGCCGAGCGGTTTTCCTTTGATGTGGTTGCAGGTGTTGCTGTTGGCGCAATTCCACTAGCTGTCGCGGTCTCTCTGGCAGCACAGAAACCCTGTGCTGTAATCAGAAAAGAAGAGAAAGAACATGGGAAAACCAGCACCATTATCGGGAAAGTTGATGGAAAACGGGTGCTTTTGGTAGAAGATGTAACAACCTCCGGCGGCAGTGTGCGCTATGGTCTTGAAACACTTCGCCATGCAGGTGCCAGAGTCGATGAAGTTGTAACCGTCGTTGATCGTGAACAGGGCGCCAAGGACCGTCTCGCAGAAGACCAGGTTGCATTGGTGCCACTGGTTTTAGTCTCTGAACTTCTGGACCGTGACCCAAGAGTCTGAGATTTATTATTAGCTCTTTAAGGATAATTGATATACATGAGAGTTCTTGTCGTGGGTGGCGGTGGCCGGGAGCATGCGATAGCCCGTGCTCTTGCACAGAACGACGGGGTGACCATCTTCTCGGTGATGGCGAAGAAAAACCCCGGAATTGCTGCCCTCTCAGAAGTGGTCTGCATTGAAAAGGAAACAAATATCGACGCAGTCACTCTCTTTGCAACGACCTGTGATGCAGAGTATGCCTTCATTGGTCCGGAAGCTCCTCTTGAAGCCGGTCTGGTCGATGCTCTTGAGAGCCAGGGCGTTCGCTGTGCCGGACCCTGTAGGGAAGCAGCACTGATTGAAACAGATAAAGCGTTCTGCCGCCGCCTCATGGAAGAAGAAAATATTGCCGGGTGCCCGGTATATGCTGTCTTCCACGATGCTGAAGAAGCCTGTGGATTTATCGACACCTATGGCGGCGATCTGGCAATCAAGCCAATTGGCCTGACTGGCGGCAAGGGTGTGCGCATCATGGGCGAACACTTCGATGCTGAAGGAGCGAAGGAATACATCCGGCAGATTAACGGTGATGTTGTTCTTGAAGAGCGCCTCTGTGGCGAAGAGTTTACGCTCCAGACATTTGTAGACGGCAACCAGCTTGTTCCCATGCCGCTGGTGCAGGATCATAAACGCGCCTATGAGGGAGATATCGGCCCCAACACTGGTGGAATGGGATCATATTCACTTCCCGATCACCGACTTCCCTTTGTAACCAACGATGACTATGAGGCAGCACTTTCCATAATGCGAGCGGTGGTCGCTGCCCTCCGGAAGAAGGAAATCATATACAAAGGGATTCTCTACGGACAGTTTATGAACACTGCTACCGGCCCGATGGTCATTGAGTTTAATGCCCGTTTCGGCGATCCTGAAGCAATGAACGTACTCTCACTCTTTGACGGAGATTTTTCGGCTGTCATCAGAGGCATTGCCGATAGTGCACTCTCACCGGAATGTGTTTCCTTTGCACCGAAGGCCACAGTATGTAAATATCTTGTTCCTGAAGGTTATCCTGATGCGCCACATGCCGGAGACCCCATTGCCATCAGCGCGGCAGGAGAGACCATTGTCTATTATGCAAATGTATTGGAGGAAGATGGTAAGCTCTTCACTCAGACGTCCCGGACACTGGCCTTTGTCGGAAGTGGCAGGACCCTTGCTGAAGCTGAGGCATCGGCTGAAAAAGCGGCAGCTTCTGTTAAGGGAGCGGTGCGGTATCGCAAAGATATCGGAACTGAAGAAGTATTGGCACGCCGCATCAGCCACATGAAGGAGATCCGATGAAACGGGATATCCTCTCACTCTTTGATCTCTCATCAGATGAGTTCGCGTGGGTGATTGACCAGGCCCTTGAACTAAAAGAGGAGCGAAAAACAGCACTCATGGCGCCGTACTGCGCCGGTCAGACACTGGGCATGATCTTTGAGAAGGCTTCCACGCGAACCCGCATTTCATTTGAAGTGGGTATGTATGAGCTTGGTGGCCACGCGATTTTTCTGACCCCACAGGATATGCAGCTTGGTCGGGGTGAGGAAATTCCTGACACTGCCCGCGTTCTCTCACGGTACCTCTCTGCGATCATGATTCGTTCCAACCATCATCAGACCATTGTTGACCTTGCCACCCACGCCTCCATTCCCGTGATAAACGGCCTCTCAGATCATGAGCACCCCTGCCAGATCCTTGCTGATGTGCTAACGATACGGGAACATTTTGGAAAAACTGAAGGGTTGAGTGTCACATGGGTTGGCGATGGCAACAATGTATGCAACTCCCTGATTCTTGCCTCAGCATATGCCGGATTTGAACTGCATGTGGCAGTACCAAAAGGATATGAGCCCGATATGAAACTCGTGCAGCAGTCAAAGAGCGCGGGTGGCAAAATTGTGTTCTTCGATGACCCAAAGGAGGCTGCGTTCAATGCTGATGTTCTCTACACTGACACCTGGGTTTCAATGGGATCAGAAGATGAGACGGCCGCACGGAAGAAAATCTTTGCCGCCTACACGGTTAACGAAGAACTGGTCGCTGCAGCTAATAAAAAGGCTATTGTGATGCACTGCCTTCCAGCGCACCGTGGTGATGAAATTACGGACGGCGTCATGGATGGTACACAGAGTGCTGTCTGGGATCAGGCAGAAAACAGGTTACATGCCCAGAAGGCGCTGTTGCTATTTCTTTTAAATAATAAATCTTAACCAAATAGCTTCTGAAATACTACCGGATTCCGGCACCTCACCATGCCGAAAAAATTATAATAATTTTGTAAAGTCAAGTACCAATGGCTCGCCAGTTCGGCGTGCTTTTTCAATATGCCCAATCATTTCTTCCAAAAGTTCAGCTTCACTTCGTGACGTATGACCCTGTAACAGATGATCAAGACCCTGATGCTGATAAATTTTGTGCTGTAAACGGATATCTTTGTGACCAACTACCGCTACGAAAGCATTGACCTTCTGGTCAAATGTAATTGAGATGATAGCATCAGCATTGACATAATTATCTTCAAGTGAACGAATCCAGACCATCCGGGTCGTCTCCTAAAAATTTATTGAAATTAGTGAGGTTCTGTCAGTTGGACAATTATTAGTCTTCGACATATTTCTCAAGCTCAGCCATCATATAATCATAGGCCTGCTCAACGATTTCCTTCTTGCCCCGGAATGCCAGGAGATCACGTTCATCGCCATCCATATTAGCAAACTGCATCCGTTCGCGGCGACTAACCACTTCGAAATTAAATTTTTCCTGAATATCATAGATTATTGATCGTGGGACACCCGGTGGAATAACCAGATCAAAGAGTTGGGTTTCGTTGGTATTTTCTTCCGCCACTATTTTCACCATTCAGGTACCTTTTATTTTCCGATCTTTATACGTCTGCTCATAATACATGGGCCACCCCTTACCCCACCAATGGGTTCTTTAGGTTTTCCAAGTGACGACATGCACCGCCCCATCAGGGCAGCGCCCCGGGCCAGACCGTCATCGACAAAGACGACGTGACTGTTCGGGTCTTCAAAGAATCCGCGATCGGTTATTCCCTTAAGAATAATTTCAGGCTTTCTTCCGGATATGGCAGCCCGCCCGGTAAATCCAATTGATGAGCGGGGAGTCAAAAGGCCCGCTTCATACGTTACATCTATGAGTCGTAGTGCCATATTTGCACAGACGTGATCAATAACTTCAACCAGCACATCTTTGCCGTATTTGGTATAAATCTCATGACCAATCTTCTCAAGACTCTCTTCTTCGCTGTAATCCTCGCCGCAGTCACAACCAATCAGAGCAATGTTTGACTCCATAGCAACGTCGGCACAGACGGGAACTTTGCCAAACGTTTTCCGATCCGGAGGAACAATCCTGATATCAATATACTGATGAATGAGATCTTCATATTCTTTGACAATTTTTGGCTTTTTTCGTGAAACGCCGCAGAGGACGCACTGTTCCCCAAAAATCTCGAGAGCAGTCCCAGTCTTCTTATCAACAAGCCCGGTTCCTCTGATGAGAGCATCGGGAATGGCGCCAGCAAGCCCACAAAAGTTACCAATCGTAAGAGCAAAGGGATATTCAGCTTTTTTATCGACATCACTTGTGATACGTCCGTCAAGCGTCGTTCCGAAATCGATGGAGATACAGGGGTTCCGGAAGTCTACGTTTGTCCATTTGGAACCTTCTTTAATTCCTGCCATTGCAAGTTCACCTTCCATCTCATTTGCGACCATCTCAACACCTGATGAACCCATGGGCGGAGTGACTCCTGCTACCGTCCCACAAAAAGTAAGTCGGTCAGCAAAACTGAACTCCCGCAGTCGCTTTGGCAAACTATTGATGGTCATTGGAGAGATCATCTTTTTTGGAGGAACCCCGGCAAGCAGGCACCCGTCTGCCAGTGCCTTGACAAAATCTCCAATCTGATCGGGGGATTCCATCGCCGCGACGACACCGGTGGAGCGAACAACAAAGTCAAGATCCTTTTCTATTGAAAGATTTGCGTCCTTGTGGCACTTTAATAGAGTATCACGAACCAGTTCTGTTACTGACTCACGGGTGATGGGCACACCGACCAGTGTCTCGCCAAAGACCTCCTCACCAGGTTTGGGCGGGCGTACATCCCGTGACATAAGCACTGTTTTATTAATGACGTAACTGCGCCCGGTCTCCATATTAGTACCTGTCAGAATACATTTCGTCGTGGTATTACCTATTTCCACCGAGGCAACAATATAATAAGGTGTTGTCAAATATTCAGGTACCCGCATCCCTGCGCCCTGCCCAATTGATGGAGGAGGGGGACTTTTAACGATATTTGGTTTGGGTTTGCCAAAATTGAAGAGTGACATATTATGTTTGATTCTTTCTTAGGTGAGATTATAGGTTTCTGTTTGTTTGTGAAAGAGACGTAACTAATGAGACATAATTGTCATCGAGGCAATCCATCAGGGAGGTAATTTTGAATCTGATAAACAAACATCCAAAAAACAGTACATTCAGATCAAAGGAGACGCTGGTCTTACCAATCTGATGGCAGACCCCTACTGGGAAGAGCTAAAGACAAAGTACGAAATGTAAAAACCATACGGTTTTACTCAATCTTTTTTTTATTTCCGGTTTAAGATAGTCATATCTGTAAAGATACTACCTGATAGAATGAAGCAAAAAAATGATTCCGTTGAAATCACTGAAGATGGATTTCTTATCGTTTCAAAAGGCGTGCCTGGAATCCGAAATATTTTGAGAATCCCACAGCATCGTTCTGATCAATCTCAGTGCTCTCAAAAGAGACCAACTCATTAGAGTACAGGGCATCCGGCGACCGGCGACCGGCGACGGTAATCTTTCCTTTGTACAGAATACAGTCAACTTCACCATTCACCCGTTCCTGTGTTTTGTCAACAAAGGACGTCAGTGCCCAGAAGAGCGGTTCATCAATGAGACCGTAGTAGCCAAGTTCAGACCATTTTTCATCAACTGATGCCTTGAAAGCAAGTTCCTGACGTGAAAGAACAAGGCGTTCGAGATCTTTATGGGCAGTTAAAAGGACCGTCGCTGCCGGATGTTCATAGATTTCACGTGCTTTCAGGCCAAGGATACGATCTTCAATCATATCATTTCTACCCACACCGTGCCCTCCGGCAATCTTATTGAGCGTCCGGATTAGTTCGATCCCACTCATTCTCTTTCCGTTCAAAGCGACAGGAGCGCCTTGCTCAAAGGTGATGCAGATCTCCTCAGGGGTATCGGGAGCATCCTGCGCCGAAACAGTCCAGCCATAGATGTCGTTTTTTGGATGATAACCGGGATCTTCCAGCACGCTACCTTCAATCGACCGTGACCAGCAGTTTTCGTCGATGGAATATGGTTTGTCCTTAGCAACCCCGACGGGAATACCATGCTCTGCCGCATATTCCATCTCCCACTCACGCGTGAGATTCATTTCACGCATCGGGGCAACGATCTCAAATCCTTCTTTGCGGAAGACAAAATCAAATCTAAGCTGATCATTTCCTTTTCCGGTGCATCCGTGAGCGATGGCCGACGCGCCTTCTTTTTTTGCTATCTCACAGATTGCCTCAGCAATCAGAGGGCGTGCCAGTGCTGTACCCATTGGGTAGCCTTCATAGCTGCCATTGGCCTTAATCGATGGAATAATCTGTTCGTTGACAAAACGCTCAGTGACGTCAATCGTATAATGAGTGTCAGCAATAAGTTTCCCCTTCGCTGTCGCCGCTTCAATATCATCTGCTGGCTGACCGACGTCAACCGCAACTGTTACAACCTCATCATACCCATAGCGCTCTTTTAACAGCGGCACGCAGATAGATGTATCCAGCCCACCGGAGAAAGCGAGCACAATTTTACCGTTCCCCATAATTTCAGCTCCTTTATTGATCAAATCAATTGTCTATACTGCTCTGTTTTGCGCAACAATAAAACCTGATGCCAATTCGATTACTTTCACACCGCACGGCCTAAGTTTTTATGTATAAATTCAGAGAATTAATTGTGCACCGGGGCAGAGACAGCGGGCACCTTAACGCTGAAAATAACATCTCCTCCGCGCCTCCTCCCCCGGCATCGCACAAGATTATCAGACTGATGTGGACCATCTGGTTGTAGGGACCAAAAAAATGATCCGCATAACAATTCTCCCTGAAAGGAGCAAAACGTTCTTTCTTTTTACCAAGGTACAAAAACTAAAAAATATAAACTTAAAACGAGAGTACCTCTTATTGAAAAAAAGGCAAAAACATCTTAAAATTTATAATAAACGCCAAACATCTTTAGGGATAGTCATCTCAAAGCGTGCCCCAGTTCCAAAAGTCCCGGTTTCAGCAATAGTAATACCAGTTATCACAAGAATCTCTTGGGAGAGAAAAAGACCCAAACCAGTGTTTTGTCCGAAGCCGCGTTTAAAAATCTGTTTTTTATCCTCTACACGAATGCCAATACCATCATCTTTATAGATGAGGATACACGCGCTGAAAGAATCGGATGCGTGATCAAATCCAATTCTGTGGAAAACATGTTCATCATGCCGCAGAAATGGAGAGTTTTGGCTCTTTTTTCGGAAAATTTAAACAATCATACAAACCTTTTATATTCAGAGCAAAGATATTGTATTTCTGTTGTATTTATCTGATTCTGTTTCCAGACTAAATGAACACAAAGGAGAGAATATTTTGACATCTGGTGCAAAGATCCTTATTGTAGAAGACGAAGCGATTACTGCGATGGGTATGGAACATGTCCTCACCTCGTGTGGTTATTCAGTTGTTGGCACAGCAGCACGGTGTGAGGAGGCGCTGGATATCTGTAATGAGACCAATCCGGATCTTATTCTCATGGACATCAATATTGAAGGCAACCATGACGGAATCGCCACCTGTCGGCACATCAAAAAACTCTACGATATACCGGTGATGTACATGACTGCCTATTCAACTGAAGAGATCAAAAAACGCGCTTTTGAGACAAAGCCCGAGCAATATCTTACCAAACCCATCAGACCCAAACAGCTCTGTAATATTCTTCATACGTTCTTTAATACCTCCCCAATTTCCGCAATAGAAACCTAAACCGCCGGAAAATAGAAAATACTCCATTTTTTAACATAAATATAAACATCCCATTTTCTATGAAAATCACTTCGTGATTTATCATCAAACAGCACCTAAAACATTTGTTTCATGCACATTTTCTCCAGACAACGATAGATAATCTGTTTCAGGTATTTTTTTAGAGAAATACGATTTCAGCAGGAAAAAAAGAATCCGGAAAAACATAAAAAACGAAAGAGCCATTTTCTGTATCGGTAAAGACTAATACATGATTGCGTCCCAATACCTGTTACCCTTCATAATTGCCGGTTGTGTACTCTTTTGTGGATGCAGCGCACCGATATCAGATAACCGACAGACTGTCACATCTAGTGCGGTGGTAGAACCAATGACTGCTACTGAACTTGCCGAATTTTTAGGTGTTGCCGCTGACTATACTACGTCACAGGGAATTCCACAGGCCCTTAGTGTGTTTCAGAACCCCAATGGCACTTTTTCTCATGGCGATCTCTATATTTATGCCTATGATTTCAATGGCATCCTTCTTGCCCATCCTTATCAGCCTGATAAAGTCGGAACAGATCGCTCAGACTGGACTGATGCGAAGGGTCTGCCATTTGTAAAGGTTGCACAGTATGCAGCAGAACAGGGTGATGGATTCATCGCCTATATGTACCCAGCTCCGGATGATGGCATAATTGACGAGAAGGCCATTGATCAATATGTTCCTAAGCTGGGTCATGTCAAAAAGATCAGCGACACCTGCTGGATTGGATCGGGCATCTATTTCAGTGATCTTGTTGATGCAGAAACCGGAAAACAACCCATAGATATTAGTGAATTGATTCTGTTTGTCGAGGAAGGAATTGCATATGCTCAAAAAACCGGAAAAGAACAGGCACTGGAGGCAATCGGCGACACCTCGGGCCCGTTCATTGACGGAGATCTTTACCTTTATGCCTACGACTATAATGGGACACTGCTTTCTCATCCCTATCTGAAAAATTCAGTCGGCACCAATCTCTACAACATGACCGGACCGTTTGGCGAACCAGTGATTCAGGCTCTTGCCACAACCGCTCAAAACGGTGGTGGCTATACCGTTTTCGGCTGGGAAAATCCTGCACATAACAATAGAAAGGAATTAAAATTGGGATATATTCTGCCGGTTGACGACAGATGGTGGCTTGGTTCTGGCATCTATCTTAGTGATATCACTGGAATAGATGATTCTGTCTATACACCCCAAACCTGGTCACTTTCAGAGTGAATATCATCCTTTTGATGAGTCTTCCCTTCCTTTTTTGGCCAAAAAAACATTAACCGGATTTATTCTGCATAATTTCCACAACAATGTGAATTCAGAAATTCTGAAATGTGGAATAGAGATACTGTCCACACCTAAAAATCAAATCAGGGAAAAGGAAGTTCTGTCCGATTCTGATTTTTAATCGCTATCTTTGCAATTGCCAGATCCTGAATTGCAAGACCGGTTGAATCGAAGATGGTAATCTCATCCTGGCTGGTTCGCTTCTTCCTACCGAGCACATATTCCCCCAGAATACCAGCAATGTTCTCAGGAGAAAAAAGACCTTCGCGAATAGGCACATTGATCTCTCCTGAATGAATGGCTTGTTTCGGTTCATCGACAATCACTGTGGCACGGGAAAGAAGAGCCGGGTCAAGTTCCTGTTTTCCTGCCGCATCGGCTCCGATTGCGTTAATGTGTGTACCAGCCAAGATCCAGTCATCCTGCACAACCGGCACTCGTGACGGCGTGGTTGTCACCAGCAGATCACAGTCGCATGCCTGTTCTGCCGATGAGGGTTTGCAGTCAAACTCAGGAAAAATTTTACAGAGCTTTTCAGCATTGTTCCTATCTCTACTCCAGACTTTTATCTGCTCAATCTCACACTCCAGCGCAGTCGCCCGCACCTGAGCCTGCGCCTGCCTACCGCTACCGATAAGACCCAACGTCACCGACCGCTTTGGTGCAAGATATTTGGCAGCAACTGCCCCTGCCGCCGCAGTACGAAGGTCCGTAAGCAACGTTGCATTAAGAATCGCCGTAGGATATCCTGTTGCCACATCCAGAAGAATCGTTAATGCCATCACCGTCGGGAGATCATGATCACGATTGTCCGGGTGAACGTTGACAATTTTTACTCCGGCAATTTCAAGAGAGGGGATGTAAGCAGGCATAGTCCGGAAATCACCCGTCGGAAAATCGATATAAACCTTGGGTGGCATCTGAATCGACCCGCGTGCATGCTCAGCAAAAGCCTCGTCAATGACATCGTTAACGGCCTGAAGATTCAAATCAGCTGCCGGAGCAGAGTAATAACGCATAGAGGATTAGAGGATGAGAGATCATATGAATCTTATCAGTACCAAAAAATGTAGCCTGCTCAGATAAACCAATTGGTAAATCAGATGGTCTTTACCTGAGGTAAAAATAAAACATTTTTATCTGAGAAATTAAAACATATAAGCTATAATGAATGGAAAATATGGCATTCTTTGTGTATTGCTATTGCTTGTCGCATCCTGTCTTTTTGTGGGATGTACGGGCCAGGCAGCTGAAACGACAACAGAAAAATCAGTAGACCTTATTGTCTATTGTGGTGCAGGACTTCGCGAACCGATGGAAGATATTGCGGCAGCCTACACAGCAGAAACCGGTAACGGAATCGATTTTATTTTTGGTGGCTCAAATACACTGCTCTCCCAGATGGAACTCATTGAGCAGGGCGATGTCTACATGCCTGGTGCAACGTACTATTTCGGTGCAGCTCAGGAAAAAGGATTTGTCAACGATTCTGAACTAATCTGCTATCATGTTCCGGTTATTACGACACCAAAAGGTAATCCGGAAAATATCCAGTCACTTGAAGATATGGGCAAAGAAGGAGTGACCCTTGAACTAGGTGATCCAAAAGCCTGCGCAATCGGAAAACTCTCAAACAAGATTATTGAAAAGAACAAACTCAATGAGTCAATTTATCCAAATGTAGTGACCCGATCAGCGACCGTCAATGAACTGGTGCTGCATACTGCACTCGGTCAGGTAGATGGTGCTATCTGTTGGGAAGATCTGGTAAATGATGACGGAATGGAAATTATCTACATCCCAAATGAACAAAATATTATTAAAATTGTACCGATTGGTTCACTAATCTTCTCAGAACACCCGGAAGAGGCACAGGAATTTGTAGACTTCACCGCATCTGAAAAGGGTCTGGCAATCTTTGAAGACAACGGTTTCACTTCTTATCCAAGTGACAAATTCATTAATGTAGAACCCTAAATACTGGTGTGTTCAAAATACACATCTTTCCTGAAATTAGATTCTGCTTAAGAATACTAATTCCAGAACACGAATTATTTTTTTTAAAAAAATGGAAACATTCAAAAATGAGAGAAATAATCTCAAACATTTCTCTATTTCTGTACCATTTCAGTTTATCCACCCGTAATATCCTTAAACACGTTATCCATTGCTTTACACGTATCATTTTTTTCAATACCTGACTGGAAAATAAAAATGTTCGCTTTTCTTCACTTTGGTAAACCAGTTGGTTTTTACAATGTCCAAAGTAAAGCCTTTTATTAAATAAATTCGAACATATGTAACATAATGAATCAGAAGTATGGCATTCTTTGTGTACTACTGCTCTTGGTTGCTTCCTGCTTCTTTGTGGGATGTACCGGTCAGAGCGGAAATGAACAGACTGACG
>CAZBGM010000004.1:0-9342 GCA_964491505.1 uncultured Methanomicrobiaceae archaeon
GGTATCAGGGGTTGGCTGATACCCGGGCGTCTGCGTGCATTGCTGCCTTGCCCCGGTTCTCTCCCGGTTCCGGTTTATAGATTCTGAACTGTTTCAGGGAGACGGTCAGATCACGGGTGAAGGCAAAGTAACCTATCTGACTATTTTTGCAGAGCTTCATCGTCATATCCATAAGACCACGCGGGTCCGGACGTGCCTCGCCCAGCCAGATATGGAAGATATTACCGCCGTCCACAATCGGGAAGAAGATATGCTCGATATTCGCCCGCTCAGTCAGGGAGACATCTGCGCCGGGAGTAACATGAGTGCCGTTTGTGTAGTAGACCGGTAGATCGAACTTCTCGCCCAGATGTTCAAGCGTCTCTTCGAGATCGCCCTTGACTACTTTTTTGGCCTTCTCACTGAACCGCTGGTCGATAAGATCAGCAATCGCAAAGCGCTGGCCGGTCGTCTCTGCCGGGGTCCGGGCAAGAGCAATTGTGATGCCGTGCTTTGCCGAGAGCTCTTTTCCGTAGAGTTCCAGTTCGGTCATTGCTCTGACAGCCAGTGCAAGCGCCGCTTTTGATTCGTGCAGTTGTGAGCCGGTGTGATACTGCACCATTTCATTGACGCCGATAACGCCAATCGTATAGACGAGACCATCAAAGTCAACGGCAATCGGTCCTCTCTCAACCATATCCGGATCATTGGAATCCTTCGGACGCTGCATCGCAAAAGGCATCCGGCCTTTCCCCTGAATATCGGCCATCCAGCGGCGTTTGATCGAAAAGATCTCGACTGAAACGTCCATGAGTCTTTTCAGTTCAGCAAAGAGGCGTTCGTCGTCGCCTTCTGCCTTATAAGCCGCACGGGGACAGTTGACCGAGAGCACCTGCCACGAACCCATGGAGAAGTGTCTTCCGTCTTTGAAGTAGAGTTTGTCATCAAAGTGGTCGTCGTCCTCTGCGTTTGCCGAGAACTGATAGGCACAGCACTGATAACAGGAGATTCCTTCGCCGGCGCCCCGGTATGGCGGGATCTGGTTGTCGTAATACGGTGTGCCAAACTTTGATGCCAGTTCAAAGGTCATCAGGTAGAGATCACGGTAAGTGGGCAGATCCGGATGTGCCTCGTTAAACGCCTCATTCTCAACCATGAAATCCGGCTCGACGGAGATCTCAGGTTTTGGGAAATTAAATGGTTTGCCCCAGTGATCCCCTTCCAGCATAACGTCCATGAGGGCCTGGAAGAGCAGGCGGACCTCGCGCTCGAATTCACCGTAGAGCCGTTCCGGGGCCTGTTTGCCGTTCCAGACCTTGCCCTTGAAGACCGCGGGCTTGTCGCGCCAGAGTTTTGGCACGCCGGGTGATAACTGGACTGAGGAGAAGACGACCTGACCACCGCGGGCGACCATCATCTGGGTCATCTCATAGACGAACATCTGCATAAGCTGTCTGATCTCACGCAGTTCCATGCCCTCCACATATGGCGCGAGGAATGTGAGGAAATTATAGTAACCCTGTCCGCCTGAGAAGTTGGTCTGGGCACTCCCAAGCGCCTTGACGGCGTGAAGCACGGCGACTTCTGCACGTTTGGCCGGTCCGGCGACCGATGCCTTGGTGCCGGTGCCGTCCGGCATTAGGCCGTAGTATAAGAAATACCGCAGATCCCAGTCCTGACAGAAGGGGCGGGTGCCGAAATACTCGAGATCATGGATGTGCAGGTCGCCTGCGAGATGCAGGTCCGCAAGTTCTGGAGGGAGTTGCAGCAGATACTGCTCTTTACTTATTTTATCGGCTTTCTTCTTGTGTGAGGTCTCCGCGTTCTCCTGGAGATTCGCGTTGTCATGCGATTCAAATCCCTCGCCAACGTCGATAAGGTGCGCGTCATAGACCGGCGTTCCCACCCGCGTACAGACATTACGGTATTTCGTGAGATCGTGCTCTAAGAGCGTGATATTTAAAATTTCGCGGATCAGCGGGCCGGAGAGACTTTTCAGCTGCATCTTTTTGATGCGGTTCTCTACTTCCAGGGCGATGCTCTGGGCAAGTTCTTCTTCCGCGCCCTTTCCACCGTAGAACTCCTCCACTAATTTTGTCTCGGTGATGATCTGGTTTACAATCCGCTGCCGGTCCCAGTCTACAATATGTCCCCGGGTCGTCCGGACCTGCGGCATCAAAGGGACCGCAAACCCGTCAAGGGTCTGCTGGTAGAGCTCCGCTTGCTTATCGTGGCGCGGCATGGTCATTCACCTTTGACAAGGTTTGCGACAAATGATTCATTAACAGCACCGTTTTCAAAGATGTCTTTGGATTCGAAATATTGAGTATCAACCTGAAATACGGGACCTTCCATTGCAAAAACCCCGTTCAGGCGGAGATCCGTGAGCGCCTCAGCGCCTGCCATGTCGCGTTCATTGTAAGACACACCAAGTTTTTTCAGGCATAGTTTGAGAAGTTCACAGTTCGGACAGACTTCAAGTGTATATACAGTTATTTCAGGTGTTGTTGTCACTTCGTAATTCCCCCGGTATGCATTACATGAGTATCGACACTTATGACAAAAAGAATTTCGAATCATTCCCATGTCGATAAACGGTAGTTAACTACGTCTATCTGACAAATGCCTAATAGTCCGAAAACCAGAAACTATTGTACCATACGGTTATCGTGATAACAGGACATGAATGCATGGTTCGTATTTTTGTTGCCCTTGAGCTTCCTGAAAAACTGCGCTGTGAGATAGCGGAGACTGGTACCCGTCTTGCCGTGACAAACGGTCGGCTCTCATTTGTCCGGCCCGAACTGATGCATATCACCCTAAAATTTGTCGGGGAGGTCTCAGATAAGGAATGCGCGGTGATTTGTGAGGCACTTTCCAGAATCCCGCCGTGTTCGTGGACAATGCGTCCGGGAGCCATCAGCGTAAACAGCCGGAAACATCTGCGTACGGTATGGGTGCCAGTCGCGGATGACGGAGAAGGGGCGGCGCTGGCACAGGAAATCGACGACGCACTGGGTGCATGTGGGATTGCTCGTGAAAAACGTCGGTTCCGTGCTCATATTACTGTTGCACGGGTACGGCAGGATGATGAAGATCTGCTACCACTTATTGACGGGCTTACCGGGTGCAGTTTTGAACCGTTTGCGGTCAGCGGTTTTGTGCTGAAAAAGAGCACCCTCACACCGCATGGACCGGTCTATGAAAATTTGCTGGAGGTGCGTGATGAACCGGTATCCCTTTGAAGATGAGATTCTCACCACACTTTGCCCTTCTCCTGATGAGGCGGCCCGTGTGGAAGCGGTTGCCGAAAAGGTGCTCACTATTATCGATGCCTCGGGTGTGGCGCGGGGGATGGTCGTTGGTTCCATCGCCCGTAATACGTGGACCTCCGGGGATCATGACCTGGATATCTTCATGCTCTTTGATCCGTCAGTTTCGCGTGAGGCACTGGAAGAGGAGGGGCGTGCGCTTGGCACTGCTATCGCCCGGCAGTTTGGGGGGCCAGTGGTGGAAAAATATGCTGAGCATCCCTATACGAATACTATTATTGAGGGCTTTGATATCGATCTTGTGCCCTGTTATGCCGTTGAATCTGCCGCACGGATTCAGTCTGCGGTGGATCGCACCCCATTTCACACTCACTATATTATTTCCCGGATAATTGGGCATGAGGACGAAGTCCGCCTCTTTAAGCAGCTTTTAAAAGTATCCGGCCTGTATGGGTCAGATACGATGACCGAAGGGTTTGCGGGGTATCTCTGCGAATTGCTGATTCTGTTTTTTGGTGGGTTTCATCAGGTCATTGCTGCTGCCGCCGACTGGAAACCCGGAGTCTTCATTGACTGCGAAAAACATGCGACCAAGTCGTTTGACGATCCGCTGATAGTTATTGATCCTGTCGATCCAAGACGCAATGTTGCAGCTTCCCTTTCACTGGATCGGTTTGCAGAATTTGTCGAGCTTTGCCGTGGATATGCTGCGTTTCCTTCACGGGCGTTCTTTGAACCACAGGAATCGCTTCAGATTTCTGAGGAGGAATTTGACTCTGTTCTTACAGCGCGAGGCACGACGGTGCTTGCGCTGCGGTTTGCCACTCCGAAAGCCATCCCGGATATCATCGTCCCTCAACTCAGGCGCACTGAGGAGGGCATTACGACGATGCTTGCCCGCTATGAATTTTCGGTGCACCGGAGTGTGTCGTTTATGGGCGATGAGGTCTGCATGATTCTTGTTGAACTGCTCACAGGCACCCTGCCTGCGCTCAGACGACATGCGGGGCCACCGGTCTGGAATAAAGAAAATGCTGAAAAATTTGTAGCTAAATATCGGAACGCCGACATATTCGGGGGTCCTGCCATTGAGGACGGGCGGTATTTCACTGAGATAGAGCGCCAGTATCAGAGTGCTGCCGAGCTCCTTCGCTCGGACGAGGTTCTGCAGGCACGACTTGGCAAGCATGTGGCCCGTCAGCTGAAAAAAAGCTGGGATGTGCTGGAAGGACCCGATGTATGGGATGAGCGTTTTTCTTCCGAACTTGCAGCGTTTTTCAGCTGCCGGTCGCCATATCTGCGTCTGCCATTGTCTCCCAGCTCTGATCCCTCCTAATTTATCTGTTTTAAGTGGCACTCTATAAAATATAGAGAACTATGGAGATACGCAAGGTTCAGATGACCGGCGGGTCGTCGTATATTATTTCCCTCCCGAAGGACTGGGTACGGGCGTCGCATATCGAGAAGAACGATCCGGTGGGCATTTTTGTTCAGCCGGACGGTTCCCTGACTATTACTCCGTCGATCTCCGGTCGTGCTGCTGAAAAAACAAAGGAGATTGATCTACGGTCGATTCAGGATGAAGAATATCTCTCCCGGCTGTTGATCGGGACGTATGTGATGGGGTATAACACCATTCGCATCACCGCCGCCGGACGTCTTCCCTCCTTTACCCATAAGGCGGTTCGCCGGTTTATTCAGGTGACTATCGGCCAGGAGGTCTCTGATCAGACGGCTGATACTATTACAATAAGGGATCTCTTAAATCCCGGGGAGATGCCGTTTGAGAATACTATCCGGGGTATGTCTGTGATTGTAGAGGGAATGGCTCGCGATGCGATGCTGGCTCTTACCTCTGATGACCGGGATCTTGTTGATGATGTGATCACCCGGGGTCATGACGTGAACCGGCTCTACTGGCTTGTCGCCCGGCAGTTTAATCTGTTACTCTCCAACCCGTTGCTCTCGATGGAGATGGGGGTCGAGATAGGACAGGCCCATAATTATCTTCAGATTGCCCATGCCCTCGAACAGATCGCTGGGCAGGTGCGAAAGATTGCTGATAGTGTGCTCTCTCTGATGCAGATCTCCCTGGACCGCCGGATGCTTGAGAAGATCGGAAGATTTCATTCCCTCTCGCTTGAGATATTCAGTGCAGCGATGCAGGCGTTTTTTTCACAGGACATTACTGGTTGTAATGCGGTTATATCCCGGCTTCAGAGTTATACTGACGACTGTAACCGGTTCAGTCAGTCACTCTTTAACGAGCGGACGGCCGGCGTTATTCCGATTGGGAATCTTATTGAGGACTTCCGGCGTATTGCAGAGGATGTTGGCTGGCTTTCTGAATCGTCGATTTATTTCCTGCTGAATACTGATAGCTAGGGCCGGCGCGGGAGAATTGGGACGATAAGTTTATAACCGTCGGAAAGAAGAGGTGTGCCTAAATACTTCCTGTGACAGATATCATAAGAACGGGACTAATGTAGGGGATGCGCCTGCAAAAGAGGAGAGAGTCTTTTAAATGTGGTGTTGTGACTGTCAGAGGCCTGCTGAATGGTGCTGCTGAAGGTTGCGGTTTCCGCTACAATCAGTGCCGGTAATTTATAGTAATGCAGGAGAAATACATGCCCTTAAGGACGCAAAAGTATTGTTCCTGCATATGAGGAGAATCTATCATGAATCTTAGAACACCAAATGCCAATGATGCGGTGCAGACTTCAAACCGGTCACGCAACGTCGTGCCGATGTCCGGTCTGTGCAGCCGCTGTATTGATGGCTGTAAAGGGTCCTGTGACATCTGGCTTTCGTCGTTCCGTGGACGTGAGGTTCTCTATCCGGGACCATTCTCAGAGATTACGGCCGGTGCCGACAAGAATTATCCGGTCGATTACTCGCATCTGAATATCCAGGGATATGCTGTGGGTGCACGGGGTATGCCCGAGGGCGTCGTCGCCAACCCTGACACAGCAGTTTTTGAGGATGTCAATACTGAGACGGAGTATGGGTGGGACATCAAAGTACCGATGAAGGTGCCTATCTTCACCGGGGCACTGGGTTCAACCGAGATCGCACGCGTGAACTGGGAGCATTTTGCTGTCGGTGCTGCGATCTCCGGTATTACTCTTGTCTGTGGAGAGAATGTCTGTGGTGTTGACCCACAGCTTAAGCTCGACAGTAAGGGTAAGGTCGCTGAATCACCTGAGATGGATCGCCGGATTAACATTTACAACAAATTCCATGATGGCTTTGGAGAAATGCTCGTTCAGCTCAACGTCGAGGATACCCGCCTCGGAACTGCTGAATACGTCTCATCGAAACACGAAATTGAGACCATTGAAATGAAATGGGGCCAGGGCGCCAAGTCCATCGGTGGCGAGATCAAGGTGAAGTCACTCGAGCGTGCTCTTGAACTCAGGAGCCGTGGATATATTGTAATACCTGATCCGACCCGCCCTGAAGTTCAGGCAGCCTACCACAGCGGTGGTCTTCGTGAATTCGAACGCCATTCACGTCTTGGTTTTGTTGACAAAGCGGGCTTTTTAGAAGAAGTTGACCGCCTCCGTGACATTGGTTTCAAACGTGTTACTCTCAAGACCGGTGCATACTCCATGAAGGAGCTTGCTATGGCTCTTCGCTACGCATCAGAAGCTAAGATCGATCTGCTTACCATCGACGGTGCACCGGGCGGAACAGGAATGAGTCCGTGGCCGATGATGAACGAGTGGGGTATCCCGACCTTCTATATCCAGTCGCTTGCGTACGAATTCGCAAACGAACTTGAGAAGAAAGGTCTTCGGGTGCCGGACCTTGCTATTGCCGGCGGTTTTGGTGACGAAGCAAATGCATTCAAGGCGCTTGCGATGGGTGCACCACACTTTAAGGCGGTCTGCATGGGCCGTGGTCTCATGATTCCGGGCATGGTCGGTAAGAATATCGGCAAGTGGCTCGAGGCCGGAGAACTGCCAAAGACTGTCTCGAAGTACGGCAGCACGGTAAAAGAGATCTTTGTCAGCTACGAGGAGCTCAGGGACAAATATGGCTCACGCATGGATGATATCCCTCTGGGTGCTGTTGGTATCTACACCTACACTCAGCGCTTCAGGACCGGCATGCAGCAGATTATGGCAGGCAGCAGGAACTTCTCTCTGTCCTCGGTTGCGCGTAGTGATCTTATGTCTCTGACCCGCGATGCCGAAGAGGTCTCAGGTATTCCGTACGTGATGGAAGCGTACAAATCGGAAGCACTCGAGATTCTCGACGGAAAATAATACTTTTTTTTATTCCTGGCGAGGGTCCCGATCCCGGTTTTTCTCTGTGGAAATTGTTTCTCCTCTGATTGATTGTTTCGCCTGTCGGTGATTGACCGGATGAGCCCGATCCTGAAGCGCGGGGGAATCTTTTCGCGTATTTTTCTTCACGGAAATGTCTGATTTTACATCGATGAACATGCGAAATTATTGGATATTCCCATAGCATTGTATTAACTAGTGCCGGAAAGAACCCTGTTTCTTTAATGAGTCCCGAAAAATCAGAAAATCATTATTAAATACAGTGGGATCTAAAAATAAGAACAATGACATACTCTGATGTCGAGATGAATCCGAACGACTTGGTTCAGTTTCTCAAAATCTCTCCCTCTGACTTTACGAAGGAGAATCTCATTCATTTCTGTGAAGAAAATGATATCGAGATGGTGAATTTTAGGTATGTGGCAAATGATGGAAAGCTCAAATTACTGAACTTTATCATCTCTTCGAAAGAACACCTTGACATAATTCTCTCTGATGGGGAACGGATTGATGGTAGTAACATATTCTCATTCATTGAGGCAGGTAGCAGTGATCTGTACGTAATGCCACGCTACCGGACAGCATTTGTGAATCCATTTGCCGATGTTCCAACTCTGGAAATTCTCTGTTCATACTATAACAGTGAAGGGAAACCACTGGAAAGCTCTCCCGAGTATGTTCTCCGCAAGGCAAACGAGGAATTTACCCGCCAGACTGGTGCTACCTTCATGGCTCTTGCAGAACTTGAGTACTATGTAATCAGTGACCGTGAAGACACCTTCCCGGCTGTTGACCAGAAAGGGTATCATTCATCTGAACCGTTTGCAAAGTTCGAGGATCTGCGTACCGAAGCAATGAGACTCATTGCCCGGGCCGGCGGCAAGATCAAGTACGGTCATTCAGAAGTTGGATGCTTTACCGTAGGCGACAAGTATAACGAACAGCATGAGATTGAGTTCCTCCCTATGCCCGTGGAACTGGCAGTCGAACAGCTAATCATCGCAAAGTGGATTGTCAGGATGCTTGGATACCGCTATGGTGTTGAGATCAGCTTTGCTCCAAAGATCACTGTCGGAAAGGCAGGTTCCGGTCTGCATTTCCACATGCTGGTAGAGAAGGACGGCGAAAATCTCCTTGTTGAGGATGCAAAACTGAGTCCGATGGCACGGAAGATGATTGCCGGCGTTCTCGATTCAGCCGCTGCTCTGACTGCCTTTGGCAATACTGTCCCGACATCATATCTGCGTCTGGTTCCTCATCAGGAAGCACCTACAAACGTCTGCTGGGGCGACCGTAACCGGTCAGTCGTTGTACGTGTGCCTCTTGGATGGATCGGTGGCAATAATATGATCACTGATGCAAACCCCCGTGATCCTAATGCCGGAGCAGACAGACCTTCGAAGCAGACCTATGAATTCCGTGTTGCGGACGGCTCAGCTGACCCATACCTCATGGTTGCCGGTCTGATTATGGGTTCACTGCATGGTCTTAACATGCCCGGAGCACTTGAGAGAGCTGAAGAACTGTATGTTTCCGGAAACATCTTCAGTCCTGAATACAAGGATCGTCTGGCACAGCTTGAGGAGCTCCCAACGTCGTGCTTTGCCTCCGCAGATGCTCTGAATGCAAAGCGGGCAATCTTCGAGGAGAAAGGAGTATTCACCCCAGGTGTAATCGACAGCACGATTGTGGCTCTGAAGGCATTCAATGACGAAGGGATGAGCGAGAAGCTCTTCGGCGATGAAAAAGCATTCGGCGAACTGGTTGATCAGTTCATCCATGTCGCGTAAGATTTCAGA
>CAZBGM010000004.1:9442-31584 GCA_964491505.1 uncultured Methanomicrobiaceae archaeon
AAAAGCATTCGGCGAACTGGTTGATCAGTTCATCCATGTCGCGTAAGATTTCAGACATTCTTCATTTTTTTATTTCTTTTTTGTTACGTTTTCACTCCGCCGGTAACCGGACCTGATTGCCGATAAATCAGAATCGTTTAGCCGGGTGTCGGTATTCCCAGTACCTTTCAGGCACCAGATTGTGCACTCTATGAATCTATATAGGAATATATATTCTATGTCTGTACAATCATAGTTCCAACCGAGATCTTATATGGGTAATTTGCGTATGATGTAAACAGATGTCTGAAGTTGCCCAGATGCTGGCCCAGATCCAGAACGACGGTGTTGAGTTTATCCGTCTTCAGTTCTGTGATATTCAGGGCACGGTAAAAAATGTTGCCATCCCTGTCCAACAGGCAGAGAAGGCTCTGACGCTTGGTATTGGATTTGATGGTTCCTCGATTGAGGGATTCTGCCGGATTGAAGAGTCTGATATGATCTTAAAGCCGGATGTTTCTTCGTATGCCGTTCTCCCGTGGAGAGGAGAGCACACGGTCGCCCGGTTTATCTGTGATGTATGTCAGCCGGACGGGACGCCCTTTGAGGGAGATCCACGGTTTGTTTTAAAGAAACAACTTGCCTGTGCTGCTGAGTTGGGCTTTTCCTTTAACACCGGACCAGAACTTGAGTTCTTCCTCTTCAAGCGTGACGCAAACGGTCAGCCGGTTCTTGAGTTTGTGGATGTCGGCGGTTACTTTGATCTTGCTCCGACTGATCTTGCCGAGGATGTGCGCCGGGATATCGTGCTCGCACTCACTGAGATGGGCTTTGAGATCGAGGCGTCACACCACGAGGTTGCTGAATCACAGCATGAGATCGATTTTAAGTATGCAGATGCTCTCGGAACTGCTGATAATGTCGTAACATTCCGGTTTGTCACGAAGAGCATCGCTCTCATGAACAATCTTCATGCGACTTTCATGGCAAAACCGGTGACGGGTATCAACGGAAACGGTATGCACTGCAACTCGTCACTTTTCAAGGATGGCAAAAATGCCTTCTATGATGAAGATGCACCTTTGCAGCTCTCAGAAACCTGTCTTCAGTTTATTGCAGGAGTACTTGACCATATTGGTGCGATTACCCGTCTTGCAAACCCGACGATTAACTCCTACAAGCGTCTGGTGCCTGGCTACGAAGCGCCGGTTTACCGTTGCTGGAGTGCTTCAAACCGCTCGGCTCTTATTCGTGTTCCGGCACCGCGTGGAAACTCCACCCGGGTAGAGGTAAGGAGTCCTGATCCAACCTGCAACCCATACCTGACCTTTGCAGCAATTCTCGCCGCTGGCCTTGACGGTATTGAGAAAGGTATGAAGCCACCGGCATCCTCTGATATCAACAACTTTGATATGACTGAGGACCAGCGCATCGCAGCACATATTGAGACGCTGCCTGATTCACTGGTTGCTGCACATGCTGCCCTTTTGCAGGATGAACTCATCTGTAATGCTCTGGGACCACATATCGTTGATGGACTAACAAATATTACATCAGCAGAATGGGAGTCCTACAGAACAACCGTTCACCCGTGGGAGATCGATCAATACTTTACCCAGTTCTGAAATTCTTCAGAACTGAACTTTTTCAGAATACCACCAGACCTTAACATTTGCAGAAATTGCAGAAACCGCAGAAACGTTTCACCACCTCTTCCCGGTAATCTGAATCTTCCGGGAGTGGGGGGGTTTTGGGGTGTATGCCGGGTCTTCTCTCTTCTTTTCCCGGGATACACCGCTCCTTTTACAACCTCCCGTTTTTCACCTGTTTTCCGGCCGGAAACTGCCTGGTTTTGCATCGGCAGTGTCTTATGCGAGTATGGTTGATATGTATCTATCTGGAGAGACAGAAAGCATAATCAGAGCTTTTGCCTTCGAATATGAGCTGAATCGCTATGGGTTTTATCCAATCAGAACGAAAGAGTATCGAAATTTTACGGATTCTGCGGGAGCATCGGGAACCGGTCGGTGCCAAACGCTTGAGCGAGATTATGGCAGAACGTGGTTTTGTTCTTAGTGACCGGGCAGTTCAGTATTATCTGAGTTATCTTGACGAACAGGGATTTACCCGTAAAATCGGTAATAAAGGGAGGATTCTCACTCCTGAAGGGCATACTGAGATAGAGCATGCCTTGGTTGATGAACGGGTTGGCTATATCATCTCAAAACTCGAGCGTCTGGCTTTCAGAAGTACCCTTGATCCGGTGACCGGAACCGGCGATGTCTCCTATAATCTCTCGTATGTTCATGAGAATGATCTTGAGCGGGCAGAAAAAGTATTTGCTGATGTTATCGGTGCGGGAATGAGTTTCTTCCCGAAATATTCGGTTATTGACAATGATCCGCGGATACCGGCGGATCATGTCGGTATCATTACTGTCTGTTCGATTACGATGGATGGCGTTTTGCAGAATCTCGGGGTGCCGGTCAGAATGGCATATGGCGGCACTCTGCAGATCACGGGTGGCGTGGCAGAAGGTTTTCAGGACCTGGTTGGGTATCAGGGCACGACGGTTGATCCGCTGTCTCTGTTTATCGATGCCGGTCTGACCTCGATCTATCGTGCTGCAACGGATGGAACCGGCGTTGCCCTCGCAAACGTCCGGGAGATTCCGGCAACAGCACAGGATCAGTTTGAGGAGATGGCACAGAATATGCGGGAACTTGGTTTTATCTTCCCGGTCGCCGCAGGGAGTGAAGTGATGGGTCTGTTTCCGGTTCCGTTCCGCCATTCCATTGTCGCCTTTAGCGGCATGAATCTGATTGGTGCCTGTGTTGAGAATGGTATTGTGATACAGTCGGAGATCGGTGCCGGGAATATCTCCCTTTCCCGTCTGTAATTTTTTTATTTATAGTGGCGAACGTTTCTTTTTGGACGAATGGTAAACGCGAATAAGCGGTTCACACCGCCCTGCAGGGGCGGTGTTCGAGAAAGTTACAAAACTTTCGTTTATCATCGCTTAATTTAAAAAATAAACGTTTGGCACTATAAGGAGAAAACCAGACATTCCCAGATGTCTGAATTTCGACTATAGCCTTATTTCGCCAGTTTTTATCCCGCCTGTTAATAGTCGGGAATGGTTCCCATTGAACTGATCTCAATCAATCCTTTCAGGGCAACAGTCCGGGCGTATCGTCCGGATTCGTGGATGGCGGCAATGGGATTGGTGCCGCCGTTCATGGCGATTCCCTGGTAATTTGAGGTGATGCCGATGCCCAGCAGTGAGGTGTTGGGAACTCCTAACTCCAGAATGCCGGTAAATCCTGCCTGTGTCAGTTCGTCCAGCACAGAAATGACCAGTGATTCTGCTTCCATATGGGTCTCGCGCATATTGGCAAGAATCGTGCCGTTTCCATCGCGCATGACGTTTATTATTGAGGTGGTGCCCTGTGAGGAGAGTACCTGGGTGGGATCTATTGTTGTCTGGTCAAAACGGATAATTGAGGTAAACCGGCGGGGGATATGACCCTCAATCTCAAGGAGACCGCCGCCAATCGGGTTTAATGGCACTCCTCTTTTGAGAAGAAGGGCATCGAGTGTAACTGAACAGACTGTGCAGATTCCGACAAAACCCTCAGGTATCTGAAATGAATCGACTCTGTCTCCTGCCGGTACGAAGAGAACCCGGTCACTTACAGTAATCCCGACGTTATAGATATCTTTGAGCACTTTCAGGGAATATTCAAAGTCTTCGGAATGGATGAGGGTGAGATTGTAGATCACTTTGCCGGCATCGTTTTTGGGGTCATAGGTGACCTGCCGGGCATACTCCTCTATCCGGTGACTGACAAATTTCAGTGGTCCGGGGGTCGTTGTTTTAAGGGTGTTAAAGGGGCGTTTTGCTGCCGGCATCGTATGTTCATCACTCCTCGTGTAGGAATTAATTTGGTGATCAAGACACTTCAAGATGTCTGATTGGGTTTATTGCGGCCTTTGTCTGTGACGGGAAGAGAAATGCATAAATGAAGCATGGCAGAAGATAACTAAACATACAGAGCGGGGTTCCTGTTCAGTATCTTTTGCAGGATCTGTTGCAGTATTTGTTGCCGGGCATTCCTGGTTCCTGGACGTTTGCTCTGCTGGTTGTGTGGGTGAGATGACCCGAAACCGGAGTTTTTTTGATGGCAGAAATACAGGCTGAAATAAAATTGGTCCATGTAAACGGCGTGGACCTGGCATATAAGATCTATGGAGACGGCCCGCCGGTGATACTCTGTATGGGGTATGCGGGGACAATGGATATGTGGAGTCCGGTATTGATTGAGAAGCTTTCTGAAAATTATCAGGTGATTGTCTTTGATTACCGGGGTATGGGGCTTTCAGGTCCGGCAGGTGATACGTTTTCAATACAGACTCTCGCAGATGATACCAAAGGTCTGATGGATGCCCTGAATATCTCCCGTGCTCATATCCTCGGGTGGTCGATGGGGTCCTATGTTGCGCAGAACCTGGTGCTGACTTATCCGGACGTTGTTGATCACCTGATCCTCTACGCCGGAGAATGCGGTGGGGAAGAGTATATCCGGCCGGAACCCTCTGTGGAAGCAGCGCTTGAGGATAGCTCCGAAACGCCTGAAGAACGTGGAATGAGGCTTTTGCAGCTTATTCTGCCTGGAGAATGGATGGCGAAACATCCGGATGTCATGAGTTATTTTCCGCGGGTCACTGAGACCTCGCCCCCCGAGACTATCTATCAGCAGTATCTGGCAATCGGTGACTGGGTAGAGACCGGCACCTATGTCCGGTTGCCTGAGATTTCCAGTTCTACGCTGGTTCTGACCGGAACAGATGATATCATATCACCACCGGAGAATTCCTTTATCATGGGTGAATGCATTAGCGGTTCCTGGGTGGTGCAGATGAAAGGTGGCGGGCATGGTTTGATGTATCAGTTTCCGGCTGAGATGGGTGAGATTGTTCGGACGTTTATTGAAACGACCCCGTAAACCCTGTACATTCGATGCGGCAGGGTACGACGGTCTGAATGAAATATGGCGTTCCGGAAAAAAAGTTTGGCCGTTCTGATCTGTATGATCTTTCCGGCCGTTTTGATCGTTATTTTGCAGTAGGGTTCGTTTTGAGCCGTTTTGCCTTCTTTTCTGCGAGTCTTATGGCAGGCGTCAGATCGATCTCTTCGGTCTTTGTTTCAAGTGTTTTCGCCCGGCGTGCGGTATTGATAAATCCACTGCCGGTCGGTGTCCTGACAAGAAGCGTCGTCCATCCGTCCGGTGTACCGAGTGACCCGGCGGAGAAATCGGCATCAACAGCGGTGAGATCTCCGCAGACATGGCAACCCGGTCTGACAATTTCTTCCAGATCGGGGAGGGGTAGCTCAAGGGTCTCGTCTTCGAAACGTTCGACCATGAGTTTTCCACGTACGTCCATCCGTTTGATCTCCCAGGGACTGACACCACATTCCTGTATGAGTTTCCCCTCAACCAGACGTTCATAATCGAAACTCTCAGTGCAAAAGAGTCCGATGATGCAGCGGATAGCATTTCCGTACGGCCGGAGGAGGTCGTGATCACTGGTCTTCAGGATGCGTGCTGCCGAAGCGACGCAGGGGACACCAACGATTGCGATATTTTTGTATTTCCGGGTAATGACTGCCTCTTTTAGAGAGGAGAGCATCGGAACCCACCAGGCATACCGGCTTCCGGCATGGCTGATGATCACTTCCTTATCGCTTATCAGGGCGCATTCCGGCCGGTGTGTCCAGGGATCTTCGGCCATCGTTACCACGGCGTCAATGATCCCGGCCTCAAGTGCAGCGCTCAGAATGGCGGTTACAGCTCCGCCGGACTGCTTCTTTTCGACGTCAATGACTGCCCGTCCAGCGAGGAGTTCAAGATACTCGCCGATGCCGATTTTTGCCTCCCGTTCTTCCTGGCGTTCTGCAGTTCGGGGGCAGACGGCGTAGCAGGCGCCACAGGAGACGCAGTCCTGCTCATATTTGCAGTATCCTGTCTGCACCGGGACCTGCCTGTCGTTTTTATCAGTGAAGATAATGGCATCTGCCGGACAGACTGCAACACAGGCGCCGCATCCGGAACAGAGATTCTTCTCCCAGACCTCTTCCTGCAGATTTTTATAGCTTTTTTCTGTCATGTCTGCTCACTCCCATGAGTATTTCCCTGCAAAGGGACGGGCACTCGCTGGTCCGATTCTGGTGTAGGTGTCGGTGAAGAGCTCCGGTTCGTCTATCCCGAAGGCCCGGCAGTATTCTTCAATATAGGGCCTGATGAGTGCCCGTTCTTCTTCACCAAAGGGTTTTCTGGTCGTCCCGATGCCCAGATGGTGGTCGGCAACTTCGCCACGGACGAAGATCTGACCGCCGTGTATCCCGGTTCCGAGACCCCGTTCGTCGATACTCTTCTCATGACCCCGGCCAAGGACAATCAGCAGACCGCCGGCCATATACTCTCCCAGGAAAGCCCGTGCATTGCCGCCGACGACCAGAAGGGGACGTTTCTCTTCATATTCTTTCATATGAATGCCGCCCCGGTAGCCAATATCGCCTTTGACAAAGACCGAACCGCCCCGCATCGAGTGGGCAACGGCGTCTCCTGCATCTCCGTGGATATAGATCCGGCCTTCGTCCATGGTGTTGCCGGGTGCATGATCTGCGTTTGCGTGTACGATGCAGGTCGGACCGCTCATAAACATCCCGAGGTCTCCGCCGGCAACGCCGTTAATGATCAGTGTTACATCATCGCCGCGAAGGCCGTCTCCGATAAAACGCTGGCCGTTTATGTTATCAAGGGTGATCTCAGTCACGCCGGATTTCACCGCAGCACGGATCTTCTGGTTGAGCGGCGTATAGTGCATTCCTTCTGCATCAATACGTATCTGTCCGGTCATTTCAGGCCCCCACAGTCTTTACATCAAGGACATTAAGCAGATTCTCATCCAGCATGTATCCTCTCAGGCGTTCCCGGTTGCCGCGCAGACTTTCAATCGAGTTGATACCGGCAGCACCCATCAGTTCAGCGATCTCAAGGGTCCATCCGTTGATGAGGTTTGAGACATTCTTCCAGGCGATGTCGGGGTCGATGCGAGATACCAGTTCCGGGCGTTGGGTTGCAATACCCCAGGGGCACATCCCCCGGTAGCAATTTCCACAGACCCGGCAGCCAAGCGAGACAAGTGCTGCCGTTCCGATATAGACAGCGTCTGCACCAAGGGCAATGGTCTTTGTAACATCGGCCGAGTCCCGGATACCACCTGATGCGATGACCGAGACCTCGTTTCGGATACCCTGTTCGCGCAGCTTTTCATCAACTGCTGCGACCGCTGCTTCGATTGGGATACCCACATGATCCCGGAAGACCCGGGGTGCAGCGCCGGTTCCGCCCCGGAAACCGTCAATGACAACGGCGTCAGCTGAAGAATGGGCAATGCCTGCTGCAATGGCAGCGACGTTGTGCACCGCAGCAATTTTTACAAAGACCGGTTTCTTCCACTCGGTCGCCTCTTTCAGACTGCGAACGAGCTGAGCCAAATCTTCGATGGAGTAGATGTCATGATGCGGTGCCGGGCTGATGGCATCGCTACCCTCTGGTATCATCCGGGTCTCAGAGACATTTTTATCAACCTTTTCTCCGGGAAGGTGCCCGCCGATGCCGGGTTTTGCGCCCTGGCCGATCTTGATCTCGATCGCCGCACCGCGTTCCAGATAGTCGATGTTCACACCAAACCGGCCCGAAGCAACCTGGACGATCATATTGTCCTGATACGGGTAGAGTTTGCTGTGCAGACCACCTTCTCCGGTTCCCATGAATGTTCCCTGACTTGCAGCACCACGGGCGAGGGAAAGCTGAGCGTTGAGTGAGATGGCACCATAGCTCATGTGACCAATCATGATCGGTGTCTCGCATTTCAGGTTTGGTGCGAGTTTTGTGAGAAGGTCGCAGTCGTCACCACGGCGAGTAAACTCGACACGTTTTGGCTTTTTGCCAATGTAGGTGCGCAGTTCCATTGGTTCACGAAGTGGATCGATAGACGGATTGGTGACCTGACAGGCATCAAGAAGCAGGCGGTCAAAGATCGGCGGGACCTTGAGAGTATTCCCCATGCCGGCGAGAATGATCTTTCCGGACTGTGCCTGATTATAGATCGCCTCCCGTGCTTCACGGGTCCAGATCGGATGTGAACGGTAGTCGTTGGGTTTCTCTTCAAGCGTTATGGCATCACGGGGGCACATGGCTATACAGCGGTGACATCCGGTACACTCACGGGACTGGATGTGGATTTTGTCTCCTTCACGCCGGAATACGCCGTATGAACAGTTTTCGATACAGCGCTCACAGAGCATGCAGAGATCACGGTCTATTGTGACCTTATACTTCGGTGGCACGCTTCCTATTGGCATTTGTACACCTTCCCGATAACCGGTTCTCCTGCCCGTGGCATCCATACCCGGTCAGGATTTGGTTCCATGACCCGTATGGCTGCCTCTTCACTGGAGAGATAGATGCAGTCTTTTGCTTCTGCTGCAACCAGGGGACGGAGCTTGATACGGTCGGTGAATCCGACAATGCCTTCTTTATGGCCAAGAACAATGGCAAACGGTCCGTTCATGAGTGCTGGTCCGTAGGCCATCCGCATCGCAGTATTAAACTCGCGTTCTTTTGGATCTTCCATGCGGTCAATCTCGTCCCAGAACGGCGGGGCGAGTGCCTGGATGGCATATTCTTCCGGCAGACCATGCTGGCGTGTGAGGAGGTCAGCCAGATAGGCGACAACTTCGGTGTCGGTGAACATGGTGCATTTATAGCCAAAACTCTCCAGATATCGTTGGTTTGTGCCATACGAAGTAATCTCTCCGTTGTGGACCACTGTCCAGTCCAGCAGATTAAAGGGATGTGCACCGCCCCACCATCCAGAGGTATTTGTCGGATAGCGATTGTGGCCCATCCAGATGTACCCTTCATAGTCCTGAATTCGGTAGAAGTCTGCGACCTCTTCCGGCCATCCGGATGCCTTAAAGACACCCACGTTCTTTCCGGTTGAATAGATGGTGGCACCGGGAACTGAGGTGTTGACCATATTCATGATATTGATAATAATATCATCTTCGGTGACACCAGTTCCCATTGCACTGGTCTGTGGTCTGAAAAAATATCTCCACGGAATATACTTTTTTTTAAGATTTGGTTGTTCAAAAGTCGGGATTTCCTCATCAAAGGCAATCCTGCCCCATTTCAGAAGTTCCTCTTCCACCTGTGCTTTTGGTTCGACAGTATTGTCAAAGAACACATGGATGGCGTAGTAATCTGCATAGTCGGGATACGCGCCATAGACTGCGTATCCAGCGCCCTCTCCGTTCCCCCGCTCATTCATGAGGGCAAGGGCATTCCTGATTCGCGACCCGTCCATGAGATCCATTTCACGGTCAACGACGCTTATGATTCCACACATAGTATCACATTTAATAGCATATCAATTCGGTATGATGTTTTGATCACGCTTATGAAATATTATTGGCCACCGGTCTATTTATTTGAAGCCATTTTCTGATAATTTTTCAGGCGCCCCGCGCTCTGGGCCAGTCCAGTGATCTTGAGGTAGTCTCTCTTCTAGAATATTCTCTTGAGGATGACAATCCCGGGGTTCGCCGAACTGCGGCAACGATTTTGGGCAAGGTTGGTAATCTGTCTTCGCTCCCTTGTTTGTCCAGTCATTTGGAAGACCCTGACAGCTCCGTGCGTTATGCAGTCCAGATTGCGATACAGCAGATCAGAATTTAGTAACCCACTCTTTTTTGTTTTTGTTTCGTTTCCGCTTTTTGCCTCGCCTTATCCAAAGAAGTTTCCCGAAATCATTTACCATCGAAATTCCAATCAGAGAGTATGAATCAGGTGATTTCGGGTGTGCTTCTGGATATTGACGGTGTACTATATGTTCAGAATGCACCGATCGAAGGTGCCGCTGAAACCGTCTCTTTTCTTCAGAAGCACAGGATCCCGTTTCTCTGTATTTCGAATACCACCCGGAAGAGTCGTGCCTCAATTGCGGCAAAACTACAGAGCTTTGGCATTTCGGTCTCTGCCGATCAAATTTTAACTCCTGCTGTTGCTGCTGCTTCGTATCTCCAGTCTGAAGGGATTTCAGACTGCCTGCTTCTGACTACCGGTGATGTGGAAGAGGATGTTACCGCTGCCGGGATTACTCTCGAAAATTCAGATCCGGCTGCAGTTGTTGTCGGGGACGCAGGGGATGATTTCTCGTATCAGGGTCTTACCCATGCGTTTCGTGCCCTTTTAGACGGGGCAGTGTTTCTTGCTCTTGAACATGATCGCTACTGGATGGACACCGACGGGCTTTCCCTCTCTGCCGGTCCTTTTGTTGCGGCTCTTGAATACGCATCAGGCGTTCCTGCTACGGTCATCGGCAAGCCCTCGCCAGCTTTTTTCAGGCAGGCCCTTGAAGCTTTAGGAACAGTGCCGGAAGAGACGATGATGGTGGGTGACGATATCCGGACCGATGTAAAAGGAGCTCAGGAGATGGGAATTGTTGGTGTTCAGGTGAAGACCGGAAAATACCGGAATGGTCTGGCTGAAGAGTTAGGAATTGTTCCAGACGAAAGCATTGCATCGATAGCCGATCTTCCATTGTTGCTGAAATAACAGGCTGGTGGATATTTTTAAGGCAATCTTTCACGCTTTCTTCCAGGTTTTTTTCTTCTTTTTTGGTGAGATGGCAGGCACATCAGAAAAGCGCCTGAGCAGATCGTTTTTCCGGTCAGTAAGAATCCGGAGATCTCTCTCGACCTGAACTGGTTTTCCGGTCATCGGGTCTTTCCCGGTATAATACATCGCGGTTGAACGGGTCATGGGGGTCGGGGTGAAGATCTGGAACTGGTGGCCGGTAAGACCGTGGCTTATCAGAAACTGCTTTGTCTCAGCTGCTTCACGATTTCCCTCGCCGGGATGGCCAACGATTAGATAGGGTATCAGGTAAAACCGTTTGCCAGCATCCCGCTTTACCTGTTCAAAAAGTGCCTGAAACTGTTCGAACCGTTTGACAGGAGGTTTCTCCATGAGTGCAAGGACAGTATCACTGCCTGACTCAGGTGCCACTTTCATCTGGCCGGAGATGTGGCGGTGTTTCATGAGTTCAGTGAGAAACGCCTGGTCCATGAGGGGCGGATCATACCGTATACCTGAGTTAATCTGAATGTTTTTGACACCCGGAATCTCGCGGGCTTTTTGCAGCAGATGACGGTACGCAGCAATGCCTGAACAGAGATTCGGGCACCCTTCGCCGCGTTTGAGGCAATCATGGGGCAGACATCCTCCGGTGGAACAAGTTGCGGCATACATATTGGCTGTGGGACCGCCGAGATCGGTGATGGTGCCATTGAAGGAGGGTTTTTTTACAATGGCCCGAATCTCCCGCAGCACCGATGCTTCACTGCGTGAGACGACTTCCTTTCCCTGATGGGCGGCAATGGAGCAGAAGGAGCAGGAACCAAAACAGCCCCGGTGCGTGGTCACCGAATGCTCGATCATGTGAAAGGCCGGAATGTCGTGATATCGTGGGTGAGGACGACGCAGGAACGGGAGATCATAGACGGCATCAAGTTCTTCCTGTGTTGTTAGACGGTGAGGCATCTGTACCAGATACCGGGTATCCTGCTGTTGTGCGAGCAGTTTCCTGTCGTTATTGAGCTCAAACATGCGATGAGCCCTTGAAAAAGCTTCTTTGCTGGTCTTTACTTCTTGAAAAGAAGGAAGAACCACAAGTTCCTCATTGTCTGGGCGTTCCTTTGCGATTTTGGCGGTCCCGGAGACACTTATCTCAGCACAGGTCTGCCCCGCTTCAAGGTTCCTGAGGATCTCCAGAAGGGCATATTCTCCATTTCCGTAGACCAGCAGATCGGCCTTTGCATCAAAGAGAATACTTCTCCTGACTGAATTGGACCAGAAGTCATAGTGAGTGATGCGGCGAAGTGACGCCTCAATGCCGCCGAGAATGACCGGAACGCCACGGCAGGCCGAACGTATTTTTTGAGTATAGACGATGGTGGTTCTGTCTGGCCGGATTCGATAGCCACCGTCATCTTCTGAAAAGAATGGCTCTCCCCGGTCGCAGAACGGATCATCAGAACGGGTTTTTTTAGCAGCCGTGTAGTTGATTACGAGGGAGTCCATATTGCCACCCGAGACGCCAAAAGCAAGGCGTGGCACTCCCAGCGCGAGAAAACTCTCTGGATCTTTCCATTTCGGTTGAGAAAGAATGCCGATCCGGTATCCGTGTTTTTCCAGAAACCGGCCCAGTAGCGCCATTGCAAATGACGGGTGATCCACATAGGCGTCTGGGGTAACGAGGATTAGATCGCACTGGTCCCATCCACGCTGTTCCATCTCGGCCCGAGTGGTCGGAAGAAATGACGGTTTCATATTTCAAGCTCCAGAAACCGTTCAACGACCCATTCATTTCGCACTTCAGGATGGAACTGAACACCCCAAATTGGACGTTCCCGGTGGTGGATGGCCTGCACACCTGAATCTGACCGGGCTATCACGGTGAATTCGCTGCCAGGCAGAATGCCATACTGATGCATCTCATAGGCCTGGAAGGTTGCTTTCGTCTGTTCACAAAAAAGCGGGTCGTCAGCGTCAAGAATTTTAATCGTGGTCATGCCAAATCCGGGTGACGTGGTAACGGTTCCGTCAAAGTAGCGACCTAATATCTGCATCCCGGCGCAGACTCCAAGGATGGGCATGGTGTGCATTGCTTCGTTAAAAAGCGGTGCAAATGCTTCTGGTTCGCTGAGAAAAGCATTGTCCTGCAGCGCCGTTCCACAGATAATTACTTTGTCAATCGATGAGAGCTGTTCTTCTGAAAGATCCCGGAAATGGCAGATCACATACGATGCCCCAGAGGCTTTGAGGATCTCTGCAATGGGGTGAACAAACTCGAACCGGGAAAGGGAGTCTTTTTTCCAGCCACAGTCAACTAGCAGTATCATTTCTCCTCCAGCACTGTGCCCGTGATACAATACCGCCCGTTGTGGTTCCGGTAGGTTGTCTCAGAACCTGTAATGCGAATCTTCTGGGTGAAGAACGGAGTGTCACAGACAAAAGTCTCCAGTTCACCGCCCTCTCCGGTGAGTGAAAGCTGCCATTTCTTCTCAATCCGGCAGATTTCGTCCAGAAGCGCCGGGGTAATCGTCCGGCCCAGCCAGGATTTATCAAAGGGGGCGGCAAAAACCCCGGCAATAATGATCTTAAAACCTTCACGAAGCAGGCTTTGCATGTATTCTAACTGGTTGCAGTGCCAGAGCGGATTAAAACACCACAGGCCCAGATCGAAGCAGATCCGCTGAATCCGTGTTGCCTGATAGACGGAGAGAATGGCGCCGGTGACAATACCTTCGATGCCGTATTCCTGTTGTGCCTGGCGGATAACTGCCGTGAGATCGCCCAGTTCTTCCTCTTCGACTCCGGCAGTTTTTCCCTTGACGAGTGGCAGTTCTGCTGCCATTGCCTGCAATCCGGTAAGACTGATATTTGGGGTATGAAACATATAGGATTCAACGTTTTCCGGCTCAATTGAAATAAGGCAGGATACCTCTTCAGACTGCATCGCCAGCCAGCAGGCATAGGCAGAATCCTTTCCGCCGGAGAAGAGAACACCGAGTTTCATAATCTTTCATTACTTATCCGGCTGGTGCATTAAGGTCTGTGCTCATCGGTAGTTCGGGGAGGTTTTATGGACGTGAAAATTGGCACCGGAAAAAAGAGTGATAATCTGGTTGAGATTTGATGGGTATTGAAGTGAGTTTCTCACTCCACATCCTGCTTCCGGGCTGCATCCATCCGGGAGACAATATTTAACGCCTGCACCATCGCTTCTGCTGATGCAATGACGACATCCTCACCGGATGCCCCGGCGTCATAGACCTGTCCCTGATTATTTTCAACAGCGATGGTCACATGAGCAATCGCATCAGTGCCGCCGGAGATCGCCTGCACCCCGAACTCCTTGAGGTGCACGCCGGTCGGTGCAATTCCCAGAATCGCCTTCATAGCAGCATCAATTGGTCCGTCGCCGGTGTGGCAGCAGATTGTCTCTTTGCCGTTCACCATTGCCTTTACGGTTGCAGTCGGAATGCTATGATTGCCGGTGGTGATCAGAATATCGTCCAGTTCAACCGTCCGCTTCGCAGCCTTCCGGCCCATGACCGACTCAGCGATAACATAGAGATCATTGTCGGTTACCTGTCGCCCTTTCGCGGCAATCTGTTTAATCCTGACCATAATCTCGTCGATCTGGGTGACATCGGGATAGATCTGTGCCTGTGAAAGCATCTCCTTGATAGCGTGGCGACCCACATGTTTGCCCAGTTTGAGGCGGCGGCGGTGCCCGACCATCTCCGGCGTCATAATGCCCGGTTCGAAGGTGCTGGACTCCTCTATCACGCCCTGCGAGTGAATGCCACTCTCGTGCGAGAAGGCATTATCACCGATAATCGGGTGAGTGGGTATGATCGGAATACCGCTGTACCGTGAGATCAGGCGCGAGGTTTCAACAAGACGCGTTGTGTCGATGCCGGTATGGCACCCATACATCGTCTCCAGAATCATGACCACCGAGGCAATATCTGCATTTCCGGCCCGCTCGCCAATCCCGTTTATCGTCACCTGCACCTGGTCACCGCCGCCCTCTACTGCTGAGATGGTGTTTGCAACCGCCATACCGAAGTCATTGTGGCAGTGCACATCAATGGTACAGGTAATCTCTTTACGCAGCGTTTCAATGAGTGATTTCATCATTGACGGCGTAGCAACACCAACGGTATCGGGCACATTAATGGCCGTTGCCCCGGCGTCAATGGCTGTCCGGAAGACTTCCTGCAGTTCAGGAATCGGGGTCCGGGTCGCGTCCATTGCTGAGAAGAGCACCTGGTCCGTGTGGTCGCGGGCATATTCGATGATATCACCGGTTATGGCACAGACTTCTTCGTGGGTTTTACGAATCGTGTGGGTTCGCTGAACCGGTGAAGTCGGAATAAAGACGTGGACCATATCGACGCCGGCGTCAATGCAGCGGTCGATATCTCTCTGTACCGAACGGGCAAGCCCGCATATCACGGCACCGGGTGCTTCCCGGACAATATCCCGCACCATGACGAATTCGGCCTCTGATGACGCAGGGAATCCTGCTTCAATTACCGCCACGCCGATATCTGAGAGCTGATGAGCAATCGAGAGTTTCTCTTCGGGGGTAAATGAGATGCCGGGCGTCTGTTCGCCGTCCCGTAAGGTGGTATCAAAAACAGTTACATTCTTTGATTTACTCTGCTGTTCGACAAAGAAATCGATCTGCCGCAGATGTTGCGACGTTCCCGGTCTCGAAAGATTTTTGAGACATACTCTTGTACATCTGCCGTGCCACTATATTAATTGTTTCCTTCAATGACACTCTATGTCACTGGAGGTATGTTTTGGTTATCCGGCGCATGATTCAGGGCATCCGCCACGTTCCTTCAGGAAGGGAACTCTCAAATCTTTTGCCCGATCCGAGTGTTCTGGTGAGCGAAAGAGTCTGGTTTTTTCTCATTCTTCCAAAAAATCCGGCGGACTACATCTTTTCAATACCACGAAACCGGAAGATGATGCGCCAGTCCTGCTGCTCGCGAAGGGTGATCTCGTTTACCTCTTCCAGAAATCCGCTGAGCTCAGCCATCGTTCTGGCATGGCGAATCTGATTTCTGATTGCTGTCAGGTGTCTGACCACGTGTGAGTAGCGTTCAGCGTTACGCAGATACTCCCTTTGCACTCTGATGGCGGCGACAGCAGAACCAATCGCGGGTAGTGAAATGGTCAGGAAGGCGAGCACCGTCGCGAGTTCAATATTATACTGCAGTTCCCAGTGGCCAATGCCCAGGGCGTGCACCACCGCAAGAAAGAGCGTTCCCACGAACAGTCCCTCACCTATGATGGTAAATATGAGATACTGTCGTCCTGAACCGCTTCCTGCCTTTTCATAATAATGGAGGCGGTTGCTGATCCATGCTGAAAGGAAGAACCGTTTCATCGGGTCAAAGGGGATGTCGAGACGGCAGAAGGATACAGGGCGGGTCTCAATAACTGATTCAAAGGCCATGACCATCCAGTCGTTCGGCCGGTGGGCCAGACTCATATGCGGCGGTGCTTCCGGTTTTTTGCAGTTGATACAGCAGATACAGAGGAAGAATGCGGCGCGAACCCGTTCTGCAAGAAAATTGTAGTCCATCCATTTTCGGTGAAAGTCGCCATACCGTGAGGCGGACATACAGAGAATGATAAGTGCAATCTCCAGCACTTCCAGCCAGACCAGAATGGGCATTGTTGGCAGGAACAGGGTCTGAAAGGTAATCGTTGCGACGGCCATCGCGGCCAGCGCTGAGACGAGATTTCCTGTTAATGAATAGAGACGACGGTATTTTTTGGCAAGAATTTTGGTGCGGGTGAATTGTGGGAGTAGTGATGCATAGATGGGCTTTATAATATCTTCAGGCAGTCCGGCTTTTTCTGCTTCTTCCCGGAGCATATGCTGATAGCGTTGAAAATCTGCAGCATATCTTCGCCTGGAAATATATTCCTCGTTATAGTCATTGAGTTGCTTATAGGAGGTAAAAATCCGGTCGTCATGGGCCAGTTCATCGGTTGCTCCGGTGTCCGGATTGATAGTTACAATCGTCCGCCCGTGGTTCCGTGCGAGGTCGAAGACGGTGCCGGGCCGGTACCGGGTTGAGCCGGGTTCCCATTCGCCGACAAGGAGGATCAGGTTTGAAAGATCCATGATGGTATCCGCCGTTGGATCAAATCCGGGCGTGGTATCTTCCGGCGAGAATAATTCGGTTGTGTATTTGATCTCTCCCTCAAACGGGCAATTGGTTGGGGTCTTGGTATCTTCTTCGGCAACGACAATGATCTCGGGCGACGTACAGTGCTCCCAGCAGGGGTCGGCAAGCAGCGCTTCGAGGATGACATGTTCCGGGCCGGGATGGAGCGGAAGAATAAACCGGTACGAATGGGGTGTGGCAGCGAGAATGTTCTCCAGCCGATGCAGGGTATTTTTCACTGCCTCAATGACCCGTTCTCCTTCGTAGCGGTCTTCTGTGGCAATAAATCCAACCTGAATGGGAACTGAAACATGAGATGGAATCCTGCTTTTTTGGTCCACAGGTTCGTCTGGAAGAGAGTGTTCACTTTCTGGTGGTTTCTTCCCGTCAGAATGTGATCCGGTTATCCCGTCTGGTTCCGGCATTTAACTGGTATCTTACTGTGGCGGGGCATTAAGGTTGTGGAACTATCTGCTTCTCCTGGTTGTTGAGGGGATGTTCGTTTTTTTGGAGGGAAAGTATTTTGAGAGTCTGCGACCTCTTCACCCATATGAGATCAAATGCACAAGGTTCCCTGCTCGTGCTGGTTTTTCTCGCTGTCTGCCTGCTCGTGGTTACCAGCGGGTGCACCGGGGGAAGCGGAGATGAAACTGCACCATCACCCTTAGTGGCTGAACAGACAACGGTCGCACCTAATCCCACTGCCTCCATGACGTTTGCCCTTACCGCTGCCACGCCAGCCGGATGGAAGGCTGATGGGATCATCAGCCCCGGCGAATATGCTTCGTCGGTTTCGAGTGATGACGGCATGTTTACACTACACTGGGAGACCACGGATGAGCTGGTCGTCTTTGGAGTTGAGGGACAGGCACGGGGATGGGTTTCTCTGGGCATGAATCCCACGAAAATAATGAAGGATGCTGATATAATTCTGGGAGCCCGTGAACAACCAGCACTGGTTCTCTATGATATGTTTTCAACCGGTGTTTATGGACCACATCCGCCGGATCAGACGCTAGGTGGCGAAGATAATCTTCTTGAACGGGCCGGGATGTATCAGGATGGCGTGATTACGCTGGAATGTTCACGCCTGCTTACAACGGGCGATGA
This sequence comes from uncultured Methanomicrobiaceae archaeon, assembly GCA_964491505.1. Taxonomy (GTDB): domain Archaea; phylum Halobacteriota; class Methanomicrobia; order Methanomicrobiales; family Methanomicrobiaceae; genus CAZBGM01. The sequence goes on from CAZBGM010000004.1 coordinate 27,429, forward strand.
GTATGATACGGTACTGGTGCCGGGAGAAGAAGTGAAAATACTCTGGGCGTCGGCAACAAGTCCTGATTACAAAGATAAACACGACCGAACAGCGACAGCAACAATAATACTCTGAAATCTTTCATTTTTTCAGGAACTCTCAGGAACGGGAAAACTTAGAGGTAGATAGCCATGCCGAGGATTGCGTGCACAACGCCGAGTATGACAGCCGCTGCCCCTGCTGCGTAGTGCACCCTGAGGGGGATTCTGACGATGCCTTTCCGTCGCAGATAGCCACTCAAACCGGCGATGAGCACCAGCACAACAAGAACGATCCCCAGCCAGACGACCACTGGCAGACCTGCAAGTGGCGTACGAGCAACAGTGTGAAGTTCCATGGTCTGAAGATGGCAGTACCAGAAGAAAAAAGTATGGGGACCGGGAAAAAAAAGTCTGCGTGCTGGGTCTATCTGAACTGAATGCCCACGTCTTTCATATGATTGAGGCGGGCGACGTTGAGCACCAGCGGCGTGATGGACTCTACAATGGAGGCGACTGAGAGCGGGCCGGCATCATACGCTTTTAGGAGTGAGACCTCCTGTACAAGGTCCATGACTATTTTTTTTGCTTCCTCATCGTCACTGCATACTGCCACGGAATAATCCAGTTCCTCATCGATCATCTTCCAGCGGTTTGCTGCGATATTGTTAAACGCAGCAACGACGTGGGCACTTTCCGGCATCCGGGCTTTGACAGCCATCGCAGCTGACCCTTCCTCGGGCGGGTCATAATAGAAGTGATCACTGCGTCCGATGGGGTTTATGGGGGTAATGACAATTTTGTTCTCAAATCCGGAAAGGCCGGACAGGGTTCCGTCAAGATGTTTAAACGGCAGGGAGAGCACAACAATCTCTCCGGCATCAACGGCCTCCTGATTGGTTGCTCCTTCGCAACTGCTGGAAATGCCCCGCGTTTTAAGAGTATCCATTGTGCAGGTGCTGGCTTCACAGGCGCGGTTCTTATCCCGTGATCCAATGATAATCTCGTGTTTATGCGAAAGGCGGTAGGCAAGACCCTCCCCAATATCTCCCGTTCCTCCGACGATTCCGATCTTCATAATCCTCAGATACTACTTGAGCGGATTGGGTAATAAGTCTCGTGAAAGATAGATTGCAGCGTAAAAAAAAGTGGAAGGTTTGTCGCCTCCCATACAACCGGATTGTTTGCAGTGGTCCTGCAAATTATTCTTCTTAGTCTTCGATGCTGTTGAGAATGTTCTCAATAACCTGATCCACGTGTTTCCAGGTTTCTGATTTATCTTTGTCCGCGCTTCTGATAATGAATGGACGGCCTTCGTCGCCGGCTATCCGCATCTCGATATCCAGTGGGATCTCGCCAAGGAAGGGAACACCCAAGTCTTCTGCTGCTTTCTTGCCGCCTCCTTTTCCAAAGAGATCGATCCTTTCTCCACAGTGTGGGCAAACCATGCCGCTCATATTTTCAACAATACCAAGAACCCGCACATTGATCTGCTCGGCAAATTTGACTGATTTCGTTGCGTCAAGGACTGCGACGTCCTGTGGTGTGGTCACAATCACAGCGCCCTCGAGGTGTGGAGCAAGCTGAATGATTGAGAGTGCTTCATCACCGGTACCGGGTGGCAGGTCAACGACCAGGTAATCGATTCCGCCCCAGTTGACGTCTTCAAGGAACTGTTTGATGGCGGTGTGTTTCATCGGGCCACGCCATATGACAGGGCTTGAGGTGTCCGGCAGCAGAAATGCCATTGAGACAACACCGAGTGTTCCGGTTACCTTTACGGGTTCAATCGACTTGCCGTCGTGGGAGGCAAGGCGCTGGTCTTCGATCCCCAGCATCTTTGGAATGTTTGGGCCGTGGATATCGATATCGGCAACACCAGTCATAAGACCGCGGTTCGAAAGCGCCATGGCAAGGTTAACAGCAACAGTGGTCTTGCCGACGCCGCCTTTTCCGCTCATGACGATGATGACGTGTTTGACGTCAATTGTGGCTTTCTCCTGCTTTGCCTGGTTCGTGTTCCCTTTGCTCCCCGGTGCTGATGAACTGTCTTGGCTGTTGCCGTCACTGGTTTCAGGTGTTGGTTTTTGTTCTTGATCTGTCATATTGTCATCCTCTGAAATTCCCGGATACATCCGGTTTTAATTAATACAATCATAAATATGGATCTCCGAATATGATAAAAGGTTCTATAAAGGTTTATTCTATCGTCAATGGTGTGGTAATAGGAAACTATTATGCATCGGAGTGTCCTCCTATTCACTATACCCGAAAGGCAGCCCGTTGAAAAGAGGAGGAGGGAATCATGCAAAAAATAATTGTGAAAATTTCGGTGGTCAAACTTCCGGCCAGATATACCTGTGACGGAGATAATGTATCCCCATATATTGGACTTGATGGGGTTTCGGCTGATGTAAAGGCAATGGCTGTTCTGATGCTGGGCGAGGATGAGTGCGCCTGTGGGAATCAGGTCTACTGGTCGATGTGGAATATCGATCCCGCAACCATGATTATGGAAAATATTGAAAAAGAACCGGTCATTCATTTTCCCTTTGAGGCAATTCAGGGAGAGAATACCTACGGATCCATAGGCTATCATGGACCCTGTCCTTCAGCTGGTGTAACGGAGCGGTACGAAATCCGGGTGTATGGACTGAGCAGCCTTCTTGATGTTCCACCCGGCGCGGACTTTGAAACGCTCAGGGAGGCGATGTCCGGGAACGTGATTGCCTTTGGATCAACCTTTGTAACCTACGGACGATAACAACGGGTGCAAAAACCGAGTATGACAGCACATCCTGACGAAGAGATACGGGTGGCAGCACAGTACCAGGAGGCACGCGAGGCACTGTTCTCTCCTTCTGCCACACGCAGTTATACAGCGAAGCGGCGGCACAACAGAAAACCGCCGGATAGCCGGACCCCTTTTACCCGTGATGCGGACAGGATTCTTCATTCTCCGGCCTATACAAGGTATATCGATAAGACGCAGGTCTTCTATCTGGTTGAAAACGATCATATAACCCACCGCGTTTTACATGTGCAGTTCGTCTCGAAGATAGCCCGGACCATTGGTCGGTATCTTCGCCTGAACGAGGATTTGATTGAGGCAATTGCATTGGGTCATGATATCGGGCATGCGCCGTATGGCCATACGGGAGAAGAGTTTCTGTCAAAGATCAGCAAACGACAACGGGGGATTCCCTTCAGCCACAATGTCCAGTCGGTTCGGTTTCTTGATACGATTGAGGATCAGGATCTTACGTTGCAGGTGCTGGACGGGATTCTCTGCCACAATGGCGAATCAACCGAATCAGAACTGACTCCCGCGCCGTATGATGACTTTTCAGAATATGAACGTCGTCTGGAGACTATTGGCGAAGAGGACGGTGACTTTTCCCCGATGACGGCTGAAGGATGCGTTGTGCGGTTTGCAGATACGATTGCCTACATCGGGCGGGACATCGATGATGCACAGGCCACCGGTCTCCTTCCGGCGAACCTGCCTCTTTCTCCTTCGGTGTGTGAGGTGCTGGGTGATGATACCCGGTCGTTTATTGATACGCTCTCGCTGGATCTGATGCGTTCGAGTAAATGCAATGAAGAATGCAGAATTGCGTATTCCGATGAGGTTGGGGCGGCACTTCACGATCTGAAGAAATATAATTACGAGAACATTTACAATAATCCGCTCCTGACCTCCGAACGGGGGAAAGTTGAGGAGATGTATGAGACGGTGTTTTCTGCCCTGCTGGAGGATCTGGAAACCGAAAAAAAGGATTCTCCTGTTTATACGATGTTTCTGGATGCATCCTGGGTTGTTCCGGCATATCGTGCCGGTGCCACAGATGAAGATATTGTCATCGACTGCATCGCCGGTATGACTGACCGCACTTTTGAGAAAACCTTCCGGAACATTGTGCTGCCCCGCAAGGTGAAAGGTAGGTTTTCCTAACGGAATCTGCCTCTGTTTCACCCCGGCAAACACTTTATTATGGTGCAGTGTGTAGTGACTCATGAGAGCTTTTTCACACGTCTCGGAGGCACTCTATGATCATCCACTCATTCTATACAGAAAAAATTGCCCACTCCTCCTATCTGATTGAGGGGGCAACCTGCTGCATTGTAATCGACCCGG
>CAZBGM010000004.1:31684-34455 GCA_964491505.1 uncultured Methanomicrobiaceae archaeon
GCCCACTCCTCCTATCTGATTGAGGGGGCAACCTGCTGCATTGTAATCGACCCGGCACGCGATGTAAGCCCGTATCTCGCGTATGCAAAACAGGTAGATCTTCCCATTACCCACATCTTTGAGACGCACCTTCATGCTGATTTTGTCTCAGGGCACATCGATCTTGCCGCGCAGACGGGGGCAACGATCTATGCTCCGGCTTCAGCGGATTGCCGGTATGACCATGTGGCACTTCAGGAGTGGGATGAAGTGGTGGTTGAACATATGGTGTTCTCTGTTCTGGAGACGCCGGGGCACACGCCCGAAGGCATCTGTTATGTTGCCCGTCTTCCGGAACGCGGCAGTGACCCAACAGCGGTCTTCACCGGCGACACGCTCTTTGTTGGCGATGTGGGTCGTCCGGACCTTTTTCCCGGCAGGTCACAGGAACTTGCGGGACGTCTGTACGAGAGCCTGCATGAAAAACTCATGAAGCTCCCGGATTTCTGTGAGGTCTATCCGGCGCATGGGGCAGGGTCGCTCTGTGGGCGTGCCATGGCAGCAAAACGCAGCAGCACGATTGGGTATGAACGACGGTATAACCCGGCTCTTCAGATACAGAACAAAGAGGCATTCATCCGCTCGCTGACAGAAGATATGCCCGGCGCTCCGGATCATTTCAGTCGCTGTAGTGAGATTAACCGCAGAGGGCCGGTCCCAGTTGCTGACCTTCCGCCGCTTCTGCCCTTAAAACCAATTCCATTTTCCCGGAAAGCAGGAGAGGACGGCGTCATCGTGGTGGATGTGCGGGCCTACGATGCCTGGGGTGGGCAACTGGTTCCGGCCAGTCTTTCTATTGATCATCGCATGAATCTTGCCACGTTTGGCGGCTGGATAATCCCGCCCGATGCTGAGGTTCTTCTTATTGCTGACGACGAGGCTGGTGCCCGCGAGGCAAAGGAACGGCTCTTTCAGGTGGGTATTGACCAGGTTGTCGGATATCTCGCCGGCGGCATGCTCGCGTATCCGATGGCGGGTTATGATACTGACAGCGTGCCCCAGATTAATCCGGATGTCCTCAACCGGATGGTGCAGTCGGGTGAGAGTGTGCTCGTTGACGTTCGTGATGTGCCGGAATTTACTGAAGGGCATATTGAAGGGGCATATAATATTCCGACGCCGGACCTTCGCACCCGGCATACCGAGCTTGACCCGTCAAAGGCAATTGTGCTCATCTGCGGAACCGGCATGCGTTCTGCGATGGGGTGTAGCCTGTTAAAACGGCGTGGTTTTGCAAATGTGTATAATGTTGCGGGCGGACTGACCGGCTATCTGAAGGCCGGCTACCAGTGATCTTTTTTCGAGCTAAAAATCATCAAGCGTGGTCTGGGTTGCTGCGGTCTGCGTAAGTCCCCCGGCAGTGATGCCAATGAGCCGCACGGGCTTTTCTTCCAGAGATGAAAAGAAAAGATTCTGCGCAGCACTGGCTATCTGGTCATTTTCGACAGTCGGGTGCGGGAGCGTAATGACTTTTGTGCGGGTAATAAACCCTTCATAGCGGATTTTGATTGTCAGGGTCCGGCAGCGGTAGCCAGCACTCTTAAGCCGTCCCTGCACTTTGGTGGTCAGTTTGTTCAGTGCGGCTTCGATGATTGCGATGTCAGTGGTATCCTGTTCAAAGGTGGTCTCGTTGCCGATGGATTTTGGTTCACGCTGAGGGACGAGCGGGCTGTCGTAGGCCCCCTGACTGGTCTTTTTGATGCGCACGGCACGGGAGCCCAGAAGATCCTGTAACCTCTGGATGTCGGTTGTGGCAATATCGCCGATGGTGTTGATTCCCTGCGTTGCCAGAAGCGCCCCGCTTTTTTTGCCGATACCGGGGATACGTCCTGCCGGAAGTGGGTGAAGTATTCTCTCGCAGTCTTCTGGTTGTATGATTGTTAACCCGTCGGGCTTTTCGAGATCTGAAGCAATTTTCGCGGTCATTTTATTCGGGGCGATGCCCACCGAGCAGGAGAGACCGGTTGCCTCGTGAATTGTATTTTTTAGATTCTGGGCATAGGTTCCGGCACGTTCGTAGGATTCCAGAAAGGAGATGTCCAGATAGGCTTCGTCGATGGAGACCTGCTGGATGAGGGGTGCAGCCTGACGGAGCAGTTCCATAACCTGATCTGAAATTGTTTTGTAAAACTGATGCTCAGGCCTGATAAAAACGGCATCCGGGCAGAGATGATAGGCTGTGCTAACGGGCATTCCTGAGCGAATACCGTAGCCCCGTGCTGCATAGGAGCAGGTCGCAACAACGCCTCGCCCGGTGCCGCCTTTGGGGTCTGCACCAACGACCAGTGGCTGACCTGTAAGCTCAGGATGGCGCAGGCATTCTGCTGATGCAAAAAAGCTGTCCATGTCAAGATGAGCGATAATGCGGGTCATGGTGGTCGTATGATATTGTGAGTGAGCTGTTCTTGTTCTGGAGTCTGCTAGATTGACCAGGGGCGGCTATATCGTTCGCCCATCTTGGCAAAATACTGCTGATGGCATTCTTCTGCGGCGGTGAATGTACCGGCGGGTGAAATTTGGGTCAGGATCTTTGGATGGCCCGGCTGGTTGTTCAGCTGCTCAATGACCCGCTCTGCCGTGGCCTGTTGTTCGGGAGAATGCACGAATATCTCTGAACGATACTGGTAGTCTTCAGGCGTGTTTTCCCCCAGAGGATTGTGGGGATCATGGGCCTTGAAAAAATGTTCGAGCAGCTCTTCGTATGAGATAATTGCCGGGTCAAACAGGCACTG
>CAZBGM010000004.1:34555-37372 GCA_964491505.1 uncultured Methanomicrobiaceae archaeon
ATGAAGCAATCGGGACTCAGTGCTCTGACGCTTACCAGCGGGAACCGTCCGGGCCTTCTGCACGAAATCTCCATGGTGATGCTGGCACACGGGGCAAATATTCTCATGACCCAGCAGTCTGTTACCGGAGAAGGAACTGACACCTGCCGTTCGCATATCTATTTTGAGTTTGAAGGTGTGAACGAACCGGAAGAGCTTGCCAAAGAGCTGCGCAGTATTTCTGATGTTTATGAAGCAGTGACAAATCTGCCACACTCTCAGGTCTGGGGCAAACGGATTATTATTGTCGGCGGCGGTGCTCAGGTCGCTCAGGTGGCGATGGGTGCGGTGAATGAAGCAGACCGTCATAATATCAGAGGCGAGCGGATCTCCGTTGATACGATTCCGCTTGTTGGCGAAAAAAATCTTGCTGAAGCGGTTGACGGCGTCCGTCGCCTTTCACGGGCATCGGTGCTGGTCGTGGCCGGTGCGCTGATGGGCGGAGAGATCTCAAAGGCCGTTGAACGGGTAAAGAAGGACGGCATCCCGGTGATCTCACTGAAAATGGCTGGGAGTGTCCCGAAAGTAGCTGATCTTGTGGTAACTGACCCGATTCAGGCCGGGGTCTTTGCCGTGATGCATGTGAGTTCCCTTGCGGTCTTTGATATCGACCGGATTAAAGGAAAGGAGTTTTAGATGGCAGCGAATGTGGAGATCAACAAGAAAGCGATTGAAGAGGCGGTCCGTATTCTGCACCGTGATGGCATGGTGGTCTATCCGACAGATACGTTGTATGGTCTGGGAGCCGATGCGCTCTCTGAACAGGCGGTCCTTGGCGTGTATGAAGCGAAGCAGCGCATTCACGGCAATCCTGTCTCGATTGCGGTCGCTGATTTTGAGATGATAGAACTTGTCGCCGTTGTCGATGACATCAGCCGGGCGTTCTGCGAGCGGTTTCTTCCCGGCCCGGTGACGGTTATTCTCCCTGCCCGCCCGGTTTTACCGCCGATGCTCACGGGCGGTACGGGTCAGATTGGCATCAGAATGCCGGACCACCCGGTTGCTCATGCGCTTTTGGAAGCGTTTGATTCCCCGATTACCGCAACGAGTGCGAATACTTCAGGTTCTCCTGAACCGATGACACTCGCCGAGGTCAACGTACCCCACGAATTCAGCCTGGAAGGCGGGGAGTTGTCCGGCACGGCAAGCACGGTTGTTGAACCTTCGACCGGTCAGATTTTCCGGGTCGGTGACGATCTGGAAGCGATTGGTGCATTTTTTGCTGAATATTCGTCATGATATTTTTTTGAGGTTGTACGATGATAAACCAGAAGATGCGCCTTCGTGATTTTATTGCAGATGACGATGGCTGGCTCTATGCCGTATCAAATTACGATAACGACGAACGGGTAGGCTGTGTGCTGCGCTATACGCCACGGGCGGACGGCGAACGTGTCGGTGCAGACGGAAAACGCTACCATAAATATGATTTCGGGGAGGCGTTTGCTACGATTGCCGCAGAGAAACCGGAATATCTCGATACGGTACACCGGGTGCCGCTCGCGGATATCAGCCGGGTCTATAAGCCGGATCTGGAGATTTGCAGGGTCGCCGCAAACGACCCACGGATTCCCCGTCTTCTGGACTGTTTTGGCGTTCCGGACGGTGAAGCGGGATGCACGGCGTCTCAGATGGTTGGCCTGGCAAACGATGCGTCGGATATTGATATGGTCGTGTATGGGAAGTGGTGGTTTGTTGCCCAGCAGAATCTGATACGGGCCGTTGCCAACGGAGAGATGGACGGCCTTTCAGAGGAACTCTGGGAGAAGGTGTACAACAAACGGGTGCCGGAGATCGATTACGAGACCTTCCTTGTGCATGAAAAGCGGAAGTGGAACCGGGGAGCGGTGGACGGGACGTATTTTGATCTGCTCTTCTCCCGGTCCTATGATCAGATTGTGCCGGGCGCTGCCGTGAAGGGTAAAGTACTGGGGATGAAGGAGATCGAGGCCGTGGTGACTGATGCGTCGCTCTCGTTTGACAGTCCTGCGGTGTACCTGGTGGATCATGAAGAGTTTTCGAAGGTGCTTTCGTTTACCCATACGTATTCCGGTCAGGCAAAGGACGGCGAACTAATCCGGGCAAAAGGTGTTGTCGAAGAACACGGCGATGAGCACTGGCTGATTGTCGGCACCACACGGGAAGCGAAGGGCGAATATATTATTTCCCAGAGCCTGCTCGAATCCCTCTGATTTTTCTATTTTTTTATATCCGTTCTGAGAGCGGCGTCGGTTGTGTTGTGCAATAGTCCTTGAGCTCGCAGGTTTCACAGGGAGCGTCCCGTGGCTTTTTTGGAAGGATTCCCGCATCAACCCGTTGTGCTGCGGTGATGGCCCGCATCATCAGGCGGCGGTCCCGTGGCTGGGGAACACAGGTTCTTGTGACGCCGGAGGGAACATATTCGATGAGTGCTTCTTCGGTTTTTGTGTTGAGTGTTTCATTTGCGGCGGCGATGAGGCAGGCAGCACGGATGCGGTCGGTCTGGTAGATGCCGGCTTCGGGTGCTTCTGAGGAACGGACGATTGAGATATATGGTTTTTCTGTGCAGAAGCGGTCGATGGTGCCCCTGACTCCCAGACGTTCCGATCGGACTTTGACGTCGTATTCTTCGGCACGGTTCCATTCCTGTTCCCGGCAAAGCTCTGTCCATGTGAGAAAGCTGGCCTCGTCTTCTTCGGTGACGGCGGGGTTGATGAGGGCAATTTCTTTCCAGAGTTCTGTGGCGTCGATGGCGGTGCCGAGTGCGTATGAGAGCTGTTTGGTCATGGTATACCGCAC
>CAZBGM010000005.1:0-21452 GCA_964491505.1 uncultured Methanomicrobiaceae archaeon
ATCTGACGGTGGTCAAGACCATCCATACGGAGTTCAAGAACCATCCGGGCAAAGGCGCGCTCGGCGCATCCACACTGTGGCGAATCCCGGCATTTACATGAACAAAAATCTCTAAAAATATTCAAAAGCTGGGTGCGGATCGCCGGATCAAGCCGGTCATAATCCACAGCTGAAGAAATGGCCTCTAGAAAGGAGCCATGAAAAACAAATTCCGGAAGGCGGTACCCCACCACCTTCTGCACCTTGCGTGCGGCAGAGAACCGTGCCTTCGCGGCGATCAAATACCTTCCCCAAACTGCTCTTCAAAGTTCTTCAAAGTCTTTAAGGCAGTCCCCATGTCATCCACTTCGATAATCCATTCGTCAAAAAGTGAGGGATCCTCAAAATCGCCACGCAAATATTTGCCACAGCAGGATCCACCGTTCAGAACCAGTGCGCCAATCGTCCCGGCAATATCAAGCGCCTGTTCTGCATCATCATCAGAAAGACCCCGTCCTTCCTTAACCAGATCTTTTATCTCACCCTTCACATCTCCGGCAAACACCTTTTTGCAGGCAACAAAAAGCACGAGGAAGCGCATCTGAACACCAGAGATAATATCTGCAATCTCACTGTCCGGCAATGCACCCATAACAATCTGCTCGACCTCATCCATTTTTGCCCGCGCTGTCTCTTCTGAATAACTACCGCCCAAGAAAAGTTTCACAATCTTCAATATAGAGACATTAATGTCCTCAGTAAAATTGCTTAGTGACTGTAGCCCTTCCGGCATTTCCTCTGATTCAGGGTCGCCTTCAAAGTCCATCTCCTCAAGCGTACGCAACCAGTTCTCCCAGCGTTCCTGAGTATAAAAATAATAAATCGTTGACTGTGGCTCGTTCTTATCCTTGCCTTTCTTCTTAGCCATGTGTACTACACATTATGAGCGGGCAGTTAAAATGCTTTTTTTCTCTCACATGATTCACGCACCGTGTAAGAGCCAAAGTATTGATGTACTACCGGCAGTAAATCAATAATGACATGGATAGACTCTCCTCAAAGGTCGATTCTCTCAATGAATATCTGCACTCACACGAACCACTTGTAATAGCGCTTTCAGGCGGCACCGACAGCCAGACCCTTTTGGCCATCGCAAAAAAGTCTGGTATCAAGGTAGCAGCAGTCTGTGTTGATACAGGTCTACAATCCAAAGAGGAACTTCAGGCAGCAGAAACATTCGCACAGGAACATAACATACCCTATACCATACTTACTTCTGACTTTCTTGCGTTTCCCGAAATTGCCGGAAACCTCCCTGACAGATGTTATCACTGTAAACACCACATGATGACTATGATAAGAGAGTGGGCAACAGAACATGAATATCCCCATGTTGCTGACGGATCCCATACTGACGATGATCCTACACTCAGACCCGGCATAAAAGCACTAAAAGAACTACACATTCTCTCGCCCTTCGCAGCATGTGACATTGATAGGGAGACAATACACGAGCTTGCAGAACAATTACACATACCCATACGTCCTCCATCCTCATGTCTGGCGACCAGAGTATCAACTAATATGAAACTCACACCCACAATCCTTCAGAATATTGAGAAGGCAGAATCCCTGCTCCAGGAGAAGCTATCCGGTAAGATCCGTGTTCGCGTGCTTAACGGCAATTTTGCTCAGGCAGAGATCGAGACTGATGACCCGAAAATCTTCATCAGGAACGACTGCATCGATCTCGTAAAAAAATGTGGATTTGAAGATGTTACCGTGCGCTATATAGGAGAACCACATTTATGAAGCACCTCGTTATGATACAGTTCGGCGAACTATTCCTTAAGAGTGAGGGGGTGCGCCGTTACTATGTAAAAATCCTCATGGGATCCATTCACACCGCACTGGACGCCGCCAGTCTCGAACACGCCATTCACCAGCACCGGGGGAGAATTCTCATCTCCGGTGAAGAGAGTGAAGCAATCGCAAACATCGTTTCACATATTTTTGGTGTCGTCGGCGTTGCCCGCTGTGTCTGTATTCCGACAGATAAAGAAGAGATCGCAAGGGTTGCAGCAAATATGTCGCAGGGAAAATTACACCCCGGTATGACGTTTGCCGTTCGTGCCCGGCGTTCAGGTGTCGAGGGTTTTACCAGCCAGGAACTTGGAGCCTATGTTGGTTCAGCAATCTGGTTTGAGGGTCTTACTGTGGATCTTTCTCAGCCGGATTACGCCATGTATGTTGAGGCACGTCACTGGGGAACACTCATCTACGACACTATTCTGCCGGGACCCGGCGGTCTGCCGATGGGCACGCAGGCACGGGTTCTCTCGCTTCTTTCAGCAGGAATCGACTCACCAGTTGCATCTTGGCTTGTGATGAGACGGGGATGTCCTACGACCTTCCTAAACCTTGACGGTGGGGCATACGCAGGCAGCGGCGTATATAATGCCGTTATCACCAATTTCACAAATCTTTCCCGGTGGTCACCCGGCAGAAAGATCACGCTTCTCCAACTGAATATGGAACCATTTTATGAAGCACTTCTTGCAAAGGATATTATCAAAAATCGTTGTATTCTCTGCAAACGCTTTATGCTTCGGGTCGCTGTCGCCGTTGCAAAAGATGAGAACGTTGCTGCTCTTGTTATGGGAGATACGATAGGCCAAGTTGCCTCGCAGACTCTTGAAAACCTTGGCGTCACCGATTCACTCATCCCGCCTGACATGTTACTGCTTCGACCACTGATCACGAATGACAAACAGGAGACAGTCGACCGGGCCAGGGAAATCGGAACCTTCCAGGAATCACCCGGAGATTTAAGCTGCGCTGTCGTACCAAAACATCCGGCAGTTGCAGCAGCAATTACTGATATTGAAAATGAAGAGGCGAAGATCAATATTCCATCGCTTATCGAAACTGTACTCCTGACAAAAAAAGTGTTTATTGCCTATGATGGGGCTGTTGAAGAAATCGTGAAAAAATAGATTTTAAAAATAGCTTTTTGGATCTGAAATTTCTCAATCACTAACAGATAGGCCATTTTCTTCTGCGATTTCCCGGAACGCACCCGCAACATGGTGCGCCTTTGCTTCTGTGAGTCCAAAAGTATTATATTTCCAGACACGGGTTGACCCGGGAATTACACCTACAATACCCTTCTTTTTCAGAGCCTGCGTAAGGAAGAAACCCCGTTTTTTATGCGTATTGGCTACTTTATCAAACGAGGCCAGTGTATTGATCCGGGTCAGAGAATGCTTTCTGGGGTATTCACTCTCACAGATCGTCCCTTCTATCGAGAGCAATGCATCGGTTATCATCTGACTGTGCCTGAGTTCCCGGTCCCAGTGTTTTACCCGTTCTTTAACTGTAGGAAATGAAGCAATAAGACCAACGAGCGTTACACCCATCAAAGTGCAGCCCATCATCTCAACCTCTTTGATACCAAAAGTTCTGCCAGTCACATCTCCAACGGCCTGCGTAGTCCTGAACACCTTTTCCGCATATTCATCATTTGTCGCTACAACACCTGATGGCGCCGGTGCTGCCATGCTTTTATGCCCACTTCCAACGATGAAGTCCACACCCAACGCCTTGCCATCGACCGGCATCGTTCCAACAGTGTATGCACCATTCAGGAGAACCGGCACATCATACTGATGAGCGACCTTTGCAATCCCGGCAACATCATGCAGGTTCCCGTAACTGTAATCCACATGGTCAATAAAAAGGAGCGGTGGTGCCTGCCTGTATTTTTTGGTGACTTCGTCCAGCTTTATCGCAGCATTTTCAGCAGTTATGATGTGGTGCTCATCAAAGGGAATCTCACAGGGAATCCCACCTGTCTGCTCAAGTGAGACAAATTCAGTATAATGAGAGAGAGCAGTAAGCATTACCGGGTCACCCTTTTCTACCAGACTACCAGCAACGGCCTGAAACCCTCTTCTGGCGCCCGGTACGACGCGGGCTGTGTCCATATTCAGCCACGCAGCCACCTCTTCGTGAAACTGAGCAATGGGTGGTTTCGTGATATAATCAAGCCTGAAGGGTTTTCGACAGTGATCACAAACGGAATAACCATCAGAATATGAGATTACCGCCTTCATGGCTTCTTTTGTAAGGCGCCCCCCTGCCTGAATTGGATCGATATTGATATAGAGTTCTTCTACCTCACGAAGATCAAATCCACCATCAATCTTCATAAGCCTAACTCCGTTTCAAGAATAAAAATCTGTTTTTTCAGTTTTTCCATTATCTTTGCAGCCTGCTCCTTCTGCTCTTCGTTCATGATATGATCCGGTACGGTTTCCCGAAAAAGAAACCGGATATCTGTCAGCAGAAATTCTGCCTGAAATACTGCTTCTACTGCACGTTTTGACACGACGTTATCACCTGAGTACCCGTACTATAGGTGACCTAATCGTTTAATGCTTGGTCAGAAATGTGTACGAAAGAAAGGTATCCGGTCCTTTGAGAAAAGATCACTACAAATTTTAATTGAAAGGTTAGAAAAGCCGAGTAGGCTTTAAAGGAAAATAATTAACGAATTTTCTTGATAGAGACGCAGTTAATAACTGGCTCTCCGGCAAGGACATACCGTTTGATGATACTTCCCATCACTTCAACAATATCTCCTTTTTCTACGTCTACAGACGGCTGTGTAAACATCTTTGCAGAGATCACACCAGTTTTATCAGCAATCATGTACTGCGGACGATTCAGAAACTTAAAACGAGCCGCTTCGACAACACCCTGAACCTTTACCGGTTCACCAAGCATGTTGATGTTGATTGCCCTTACTGTCACTTTCTTTGCTTCTTTCTCATAGACCGGGATCAGATCTTTATACTGTTTCTGACTCATATAATTGAGTCCCATCGGGAAGATGACCAACAGAATAAGACTGGGAATACCCCAGAAAAGGATTGATGAATCTCCGGTTAAAAAAACATAAGAAACAAGAACGAAAGTGAAAAAAAAGAAGACGGTCAAAGAAATGGCCGATATCTTCACATCCACTGAACGTATTTTCATTGGTATTAGTTGTTGGTGATTTGTAATTACTCTAGTGCTTCAATCTCTTTCTTGAATGCAACGTAGTAGAGCACACCAACGAAGAGCATACCACCAACGATGTTACCGATGGTTACAACAACGAGGTTGTTGGTCCACATATTAACCCATCCGAGGTTAGCAAGTTTTGGTCCAATTGTAGCCACCTGATCGGCTGACAGGAAAGGAGCTGTAAAGATACCTGCAGGGATGAAATACATGTTCGCGACACAGTGCTCGAATCCTGAGGAAACGAAAGCCATGATCGGGAACCAGACACCAAAGAACTTACCAATTGCATCATCTGCGCAAATTCCGAGCAGAATTGCGAGGTTAACAAGCCAGTTACAGCCGATTGCCTTCAGGAAGCAAGACCAGAGAGCTGCGCCACCGATATAACTGCACTTTCCTGATGCGATAGCAACTGCGCTCATACCAAATGCGTTTACTGAGGCAACACCTGCTACATTCCAGCTGGTGAATGGTCCGTATGCCATAATGTATGCATATACAATGGAACCGATGAGGTTGCCGATATATACCCATAACCAGAGATTGAGAACTGAGCCCCAGCTGACCTTGTGAACAAACGCGGCCATTGGAGCGAGCATCGCATCACCGGTAAAGAGTTCTGCACCGGTAAGAACGATAATAATAAGTCCTACGGGGAAAACAGACCCGAGGATGAGTTTTGCCATACCTACACCTAGTGTTGCGGCAACACCTGTATAACAGGTTGTCGCGAGCGCACCACCGATAGCAATATATGCTCCTGCCATGAATCCGCGCAGTAACATATTCCAGGGAGCAAGACCAACTTTTGCCTTACCTGCCCCACCGGCTTTTGCTATAATTTGAACTGGGGAATGAAACACCATTTTTCCATACACCTCTTTTTGAAACCTATACCAATACAACGTTTGTCACGTATAGGCTAACTGAGACTTTTTTTTTAGATTAATAAAGATTTTCGATGTGATTCTCCAAAAGGATATTAAAGGATAGGAAATTATCAAAAATATTAGTCCCAGATTTTGGTTTTTTGATGTATTTCTATTAAAATAAAGCATTTTTGATTAACAAATCCTTGCGCCGAAAGTAGCTACAGCAGATGTCGAACACCCCTTATGCAGATAATCAGACAGACGCGCAAAAACGCAGAAAAAATAGGACGGTTTCAGGGTGAATTAAACGGACATGCCGCATTCACACAATATATGAATACGAACCGATCAGACAATCTTTGAAAGCTCCCCGGTCACCAGATCATAGTAAAGACCATAAATGGTGATCTTCCCATCGTCTTCTGCCTTTTTTATCAGAGGATATGAACGAAGGTTCTTCGCCTGCTGCCGAATGTTCTCCACCTCAACCTCACGAAGACGTTTTGGGCTTTCTTTAGGTTCTGTCACGTTCTGCTTAACATTTTGAACATTATCCAGCCAGACAGGAATATATTCACCATGAGCATTTGCCTCCAGTGCCTTCATCGCACCACAGTCAGAGTGACCAAAGATGACAACATCTTCTACTCCCAGGTGATCAACAGCGTACTCAAGCACCGTCGCAATATTTGGATCATTCTCTGCAACGATGTTTCCGATATTTCTGTGCACAAAGATCTCACCCATCCCGGCGTCTACGATTCTTTCAGGGTTAACCCTTGAATCAGAACACCCAATGAACAGTGCCTTTGGTGACTGTCCGGTAGAGAGTTTCTGATAGTGCTCAGGATTCTGGCTGAAATCCTTCTCAATAAAACGTTTGTTGCCTTCAAAGTATGTTTCAATCATGATAGCACACCTAAAAGATAATCTGGCTGGCAGGGTAAAATCAATTGTGATTTTGACCTGCCTTAAAAATCAGGTGTGTCCCGTGATATAGAAATAACACAGTACATCTGACACTCTTCCAGCTACAAAATTACAAGTCGATTTTTTAAGCAAACCGTGTTGAAAAACACGATTCATTCGTATTTTCTTTGAAGGGCTACCAGAGAAAATAGCATTCGCTCTACATCATTCGAACTGCAAAACAGAAAAAGAAAAAATTGGAGATATTTGATTACTTTTTGTCTTTAGCGAAAATGTTGTAGATCTGATCATCGCCAGTGTCACTCAGACGCTTGCGCTCGGTCTGCTCCTCAACAAGAGCAAGAACCGGCAGGTCCATGTTAACACCTGGTTCAAATCCGAACATCTCCTGCATCTCAGTCTGGATAGAGTGCATGAAGAGTGCATTTGGAATATCCATTGCACAGAGTTCTTCACACTGACCACAGTTCACACATGAATCAGAGATATGTGAGTAGCGAATCAGGTGGAACATGAAGGGAGGTGGCACCTGACCTGGGGTAACGAGGTGTGCTTTCTTGGTTGAGCACTCGACACAGTAACAGATTGGACAGTTCTCAATGCACTGATAACATTTGATACAGCGTGAGGTTTCGTCCATGATGAACTTCAGACGGTCCTTGCCCTCTCCAAGTTCACCAAACTGCTTTGCACGGTACTTGTCTGCGAGTTTAAACATCGCATTCTCGACCTTACCACGGATTTCAATACCCTTGGGGATTGGAGCTTCTGTTACAAGTGCGCCTGCTTTAACAGCAGCGTCAAGAAGATCTGCACCTTTCTCTGAGCAGACTTCCACAAAGGTGGCCTTACCGGCTTTCTCACCGATAACTCCCCAGTTACCACAGGCAAGATCTGCCTGGCGCGGAATCTTCGTCTTACAGCGCTGACAGTTTGAGCGGCGTCCGTATCCCTCTTCCTCGAGGTCGTCGATAGAGATGCCTTTGTGACCTTCTGCTGTCTCGATGATAAACTGACCTTTGTCAATCTCTTCCTTTATGACAACATCAGGATCGGTCTCAAACTTATCCTGAATCATATTGCGAGCAACAACAGGACTTACAGACCCACCACAGTTCAGACCGATCATGATAACATTATCAAGATTGATCTGCTCACGCTTGGCAAGTTCGTACATCGCCTTTGCATCACAGCCCTTTACGGTAACTGCAATCTTCATGTTGCGGGCGTTGTCAAGGTACTTTTTGATGATCTTCGGAAGGAGGACAGTACCACAGTGGAGTGAACCTGCTGTCTGGGCAAGTTCCGCCGGGTCGGTAATAAATACCGGCGTTGCATCGTAGATATCGTAGCCTTTCTTTACTGTAAGCACGCCATCAACAACACCATTTTCAAGGGCATATGTTAAGAGTGCTGTTACGGCACCTCCACACTCACCTTTCTGATGGATCGCGTCGTCTGCTGCCCATGCATATACCATATCGCCTTTTGCCGACATTTTCAGGCCTCCGTAATTTTCTCAACTTTCACAGCACAAGCCTTGTACTCAGGAATCTTTGCGATTGGATCAAGCGCATTGTTGGTCAGGAAGTTGGCTGCACACTCAGCAAAATGGAATGGCATGAACATAACGCCCTTCATGATGTCATCAGTGACCTTTGCACCAACTTCGACTTCACCACGGCGGGTAATTGCTTTGATCATTTCCTTGTCAGCAATACCAAGTTCTTTTGCATCCTCAGTGTTGATCTCAATCCAGCCGGTTGGAACCTCTTTTGCAAGAGTGTCTGAACGCCGGGTCATCGAACCAGTGTGCCAGTGCCAGATACAGCGTCCGGTGGTCAGGATAAATGGATACTCTGCATCAGGAACCTCTGCCGGCGGTTTCCATTCAATTGCATGCATAACACCCATGCCATCGGGGTGTGAGCACTTGCCGATGTGCAGGATTGGTGTGCCGGGGTGATCCTCTGTGGGGCATGGCCAGTGGAGTGCCTCTGGTTTGTTCAGGCGTTCATAGGTCATTCCTGCGTAGGATGGGGTAAGAGCACGCATTTCATTGAAAACATCTTCTGAGGTTTCCCATGCAAACTGCTCGGGGTATCCCATGGCAGCGCCAATATCAGCGATGATCTTCCAGTCAAGTTTTGCCTCTCCTGGTGGAGCCTGAGCCGTACGCCACATCTGAACACGGCGCTCGGTTGAGGTCTGCGTTCCGGTTCTCTCTGCGTAGCAGGTTGCCGGGAGCACAACATCAGCGTGTTCTGCTGTCTCAGTCAGGAAAATGTCCTGCACGACAACGAACTCCAGATTTTCAAACGCATGCTCAACATGGTGGATATCAGGGTCTGAGAGGAACGGATTTTCTCCCATGATGTACATTGCCTTGAGTTCACCGGGGTTGTCGGTCAGCACGTCCATCATAACAGTTACTTCATAGCCGTTCTTTCCTTCACAGATACCATCAGGGAAGCCCCACGCATCGTCGAACTTTTTGTAGGCTGCTTCGTCAGTGACCTTCTGGTATGCGGTAAAGACAACCGGCAGTGCACCCATATCACAGGCTCCCTGCACATTGTTCTGGCCACGGAGTGCGTTCACACCGCCACCCCGTCTGCCGATGTTACCGGTCAGCATCTGAATGTTTGCAGTGGATTTTACGTTGTCAATACCACAGGTGTGCTGCGTAATACCCATTGAATAGAGCAGTGCTGAGGATTCTGCAGTTCCAATCCATTCTGCAGCCTGTTTCAGCTGTGCAGCAGGAATTCCGGAAATCTTTTCGACGTTCTCAGGCAGGTAGTCATCTTTGGTCACCATTTCCTTAAGGTCGTCGTAGCCTTTTGCACGGTTTTCGACCCATTCCTTGTCTTCCCAGCCGTTCCGGATGATTTCACCCATTAAACAGTTGAGGATTGCAACGTCGGAACCGGACCTAAACTGGAGGTACAGGTCAGCCTGCTTAGCAGTACAGGTGTAACGCGGGTCAGCGTAGATGAGTTTTGCGCCAGCTCTCTTGGCCTGCATGACTCTGCGACCAATAAGCGGGTGCTGCTCAAATGTGTTTGAACCAATAATAAAGACACACTTTGACTCAGCGATATCACCAATCGAGTTGGTCATTGCACCGGAGCCGAATGCTGCGGCAAGACCGGCAACAGTTGACGCGTGGCAGAGACGTGCACAGTGATCGATGTGACGTGTCTTAAGGGCACCACGTGCAAACTTCATCAGTGCATAGTTATCTTCGTTCGAGGTACGTGCTGATGAGAGCACTGCACACTCGTCAGGCTTGTAGCCCTTGAATTTCTCTACGATGAGAGCGTTTGCCTCTTCCCAGGTTGATTCCACAAATTTTCCGTCTTTCTTAATCAGTGGAACCTTCAGGCGGTCCTCCCTGTTAATAAATTCATGGGCATAAGTCCCTTTAGGACATAACTTACCTTCGTTGACCGGTGAGCGCTGGTACGGGGCTGTACCAACCACTTTTCCGTCTTTGACAACGAGGTTTAACGAGCAACCTGTTCCACAGTAAGGACAGGTTGTCTGGACGTACTTTAACTCCATAATATTACCTCTAACAATTAAGCACGTTTAATAAACTAATATATAAATATAGTAGATGCATGGGTGGAAATTGAACATTATTGGTGGAATTGTGTCTACCCAAAAAGAGTAGGTCAAATATGATTCCATTATGGACTCCTTCCTGTTAACCAGAGATACTTTTAAAATCAAAAAGTATTTTGCGACACACGCATTACTTTTCTGAAAGTGCCGCACGTCACTACCCAAAAATCAGGTATGGACACCTTTAGGAAGAAGAGAATATGCGCGATCCGATCGTTCCCCCAATGCTTGCTGATATTATTCAGAATGCCCTCCTATCAGTTGAAGGGATGACCTTCGGAGATCTTAAAAAATGCCCATTTTGTGGTGGAGGCATACAGCAACATGATGTCAGAAAGAAACGGTTTGCCGTTGTTCGGCAGCGGGGAGACCACCATACTATCTATGTTCAGGTCAGGCGATACTACTGCAAAGAATGCCATCGGTTGTGTTATGCAAATGCGCCTTTTTATCCTGATATCAGGATGGGAGCGCCGGTTGTGGATCTCTGCTGCCTCAATCTCAAAGACTATCCCTACAACCGCTTTTCACGGATCCTCGAGCTGATAGGTATCATTGTTCACCGCGGGACTATCCGCAACTGGGCACATCTGAATCTGGAATCGGTTCCCTTTCTTAAATTATTCGGGTACAATATTCCGCTGTCGCTTCTAAACCTTTCAGGCGAACAATCACCAGAATCACTCTTGCTATCGGTACTTAGCGGACAAAAAAAATAACTGCTACATATCAATCTTAACGAACTTCTGGATCTTCTTCCAGTGCATTACCATCATATGGACAGAACTTTTCGGTCCCGACAGTTTGCCATCCGCATAGTGGACAACGCCGGATTTTTCGCGTCTTGTTACCAAACAACGGAACGAGCGGCAACAACAGGAAGAAAAAGAAGAATGGAAATCCTGCAAGAAAACAGAGAAGCATCAGCCCCAGTGAACCGACCAGCAGGATACCGCTCAGAACAAACCGGTTCGTGTTGCCACCTCACGGACGGCATACGCGGGCAGGGCATCGACCTGTTCACCAAGATCGCTCCTGAGATCGTGCCACCCAAAGGTCTGCTCCAGAAGTCGCGAACCAATTCCGGCAACAACGACCTCAGAAGCACCGGAACTTTCGCACGCCGCTTCCACCTTTGAGCTGATCACCATTTTCTGCTCTTCCCAGAATCCTGTAGCAATGGAGAGGACATTTGCCTCGCCAATCTCAGTATAATCAGAACAGACAACCCGTGAAAGACGCTGTAATGAAGAGTCACGGTCGTTCGCAGCACCATCAGCAGTCTGAACAGTGTATTCATCCTCGCTGATATGACCAAGTGTCAGATGGACATCGGCACTTGTAGCAAAGTGCTCGCTTGCAATCAACGTGCTTACGCCATCGATAGCCACGTCACGCAGTAGTGCCGGAACTGTGGTGCGCAGCAGACCGGTGTAGACTATATAACCAGCTTTCAGACGATCAAGATCAGTCATTCCTTTCAGGTCGTCAAATCGGGCCAAAGGCACTATGTCTGTTGTCGTGCTGCCCATATCCACTAGCACCGCATTTGGATAGAGTTCACGCAGATAGTCTGCTGAGGCAAGCCAATTGGCAGCGGCAAGTGATGGTGTCGCCCCAAGGTGGAACAGACCATCAGTTCCATAAAACTGCGCATCAGGAAGTGCACCGGAAACAGCATCAACAATGAATGCAATGCCCGCTGTTTTATCACAAAATCCATCTGCGAGTTCACCACTCATCACCACTGCCGCCTTTTCACCAGCATAGGCCGCAAGAATGTCACGTATCGGAGACTCTTTCCAGAGTGGACAGTAGTGAATGGCAACGCCACTATCATGAACGACCTTGAGATTTGCCCCACCCACATCTACACCAATCACGCTGAATTCACCGTCCCGTCAGGAAGAAACGAGACTGCGCCTTTCAGATGCACGTCATCCGGAAGCACACCATGTGAGGCATCAACGAGGAGTTGTGCAATCTCTTCCTCCATAATCTGAGCAATGCCAACGAGACTCGTTGTCGGGCGCGGATTCACATCAACAATGTAGGGCTTATCTGCAAGTACGATATCAACGCCCACATAACCCTGACAACCCAGCACGTCCATTGCCTGTGTTGCTGCAGAGATCAGTTCTTCGCGACGCGGGTGGTCGACCGGTGTTGTGCCACCACAGTATCGAAACCGACCTTCTTCTTCCCGGATGTCCTGACGATTTATCGCAAGGACCAAGGGTCTTGCACCGGAAAAACTCAGACAGGTATCACCCACGACTCTGCTGCCGATTATACTGACGCTCAGGTTTTCGCCCTCAATGAATTCCTGACCAAATTCGTCTCCGGCAGGAATTTCATCGGCACGTCGCATATGGAGACCGTCCACACCGGAAATTTTTTTGATCAGCCGCATGCCCTCACTCTGTTCTTTGGGAACAGAAATACCATGTGCTGCAAGAATTGCACCCGCTCGCTGTTTATTTGCACAAAGAGCTACATTCAGGCTCCCGCATCCAATATTTCGGGTATGATCCTCCACAATCTTTGTGAATTTTCCCAGAAGATTATCCGGCGCTATCACCAGACCAACATCACAATCCGGTGCAAGCCGGGAAAGTTCTGTGGCGAAATCACCCGACTCCGGGGAGACAACATCGTATCCGCAGCGCTCAAAACTTGAGCGGATGGTGCTGAGCATAGCAGCACCTTCCGGTG
Organism: uncultured Methanomicrobiaceae archaeon; assembly: GCA_964491505.1. Classification (GTDB taxonomy): domain Archaea; phylum Halobacteriota; class Methanomicrobia; order Methanomicrobiales; family Methanomicrobiaceae; genus CAZBGM01. Next base: position 13,200 of record CAZBGM010000005.1, read on the forward strand.
CAAGATTTGGATCATGAAAAACCGTATATTCAGCAACCAGTGCCTTCATTACCGATCTCATTAGTCACAAGAACGAATGAGAGTGCCGATCAGTGATCTGCCTAGGATCAAAATCAGCGTGTCAGGAGCAGAACCATTTACAATCTCCTGCGGTGAATTAACAGGTAGAAGATGAAACCAAAGATCCTCCTTACCAATGATGACGGCATCAATTCTGTCGGCATCTGGGCAGCGTATCAGGCACTTTCAGAAATTGCCGATGTTAGCATTATCGCTCCTTCAAGCCAGCAGAGTGCTGTTGGCCGCTCGCTCTCCATATTTGAGCCCATACGCGCAACTTCAGTCATAATCAATGGTGTAAACGCCTACTCCATCGGTGGAAAACCAACAGATTCAGTAATTATCGGATTGTATGGTCTTGAAATTGCACCGGATTTGGTGGTCAGCGGCATTAATATCGGCGAAAATCTCTCATTTGAATCAGTCATGACTTCAGGCACTATCGGCGCTGCCCTTGAAGCGTCCAATCAGGGCGTCCCGGCCATCGCGTTCTCTCTGCAGGTAGATGATCAGGGAGAGAAGTTTGACGACCCAATGTTTTGCGCACAGAACTTTGAATCATCACAAACTATTGTCCATGACATCTGTTCACGCATCTTAAAAGAGGGCTTTCCTGAAGCGACTGATGTTATCAATGTCAATATCCCGGAACATTTCACCGGAGAGTATGAGATTACCCATCTCGCGCGAAAACTTTTCAAAACTGGTGTTGAACAGCGCCATGATCCACGAGGTCGTCCCTATTACTGGATCAACGGACCCCTCTGTGAAGACGCACCGGAAGGAACGGATGTGTATGCTGTGAATAGGGGGAACGTCTCTATAACACCACTGACTCTGGATTCAACAGCTCACACCGAGAAAGAGACCCTTTCTGCAATTTTCTGCAGAAAGGATAACTGACAAAAAATTATTCTTTTTTTTGTAGTATTACAACAGCATCGTCAATTGCCGCACAGACCCGCAGGTCAGTTTCATTTTCACGCACTGCCTGGAGAATAGCAAGCTCACTTCCATCACCAATCAGGCCCAGTGATTGTGCAGTTATTCTCCTGACGTATTCGTTTTCATCATGGAGAAGCGGCACAAGTTGCTCCTTTGCGCCACAGGCACCCATCTTCCCCAGACTTTTTGCTGCCATGTACCGTACATGATCTTTTTTGTCACCAAGTGTAGCAATCAGTGCCCAACAGGATTGCTCGTCACCAATCTCTCCCAATGCCTCCGCAGCCCGATATCTGACAACCCAGAGATCATCAGACAGGCAGGCAAGCAGATCTTTAACTGCAGGTGCTCCTACATCGATTAGATCCCTAGTCGCACGGGCACGCGTCTCTTTTTCTGTAGCATAAAGATCCTGTATCAACTCTTCAGTCATGAAAAAACCATCCAGTCATTGGTATGAGGTATGAAAAATCAAAGAAAATATGAGAAAAATATTGGAGAGTATCAGGCGTTCTTTCTGAACCAGACAACTTCTCCATTGAGAACCTTGTAGGCCCGGAGTTCTTTTACCTTGATCGCCTCAGGCACACTCTCAACATTTGCACCAGTCGGCACGAAGAGAATTGGCTGGTCAAAGTTGATCCCTGCTGAAGCCGCATTTTCTACGGACTGTACCATACCAGCAACATCGCCTTCAGTTACATCTGCATTCAGGCTGACACAGACAGGATAAGCAGTCTTGGTCCCAAAGCGTTTCCGGCTGACCTGATAATCAATTGCAACACCAGGAATTTCAGGTGCACGCTCAATCTGCCATCCAAGGTCAGGCGAGTACATTTTCTTCAGTTCTCTGTTGACAATCGTATGTGTGAAATCGGTTGATGATCCCATGGCTTAATTCACCTAGAGAATATGTACATTTTTTACGAATTTAAGTTTATCTTTCTCATCCTGAGGGTTTTCAAGGACAATCAAGGCAGAAAAATGCTATATTATGATAGAAATAAGATGATATTTCTCAATAGTTAACATTTTTATCTTACCACATTTTTCAAACAGCTCACTCCAAAAATGTCTAGAGAATGAAATGCAACAGAAAGTATCCTTACTACACTCCATCACCCGCTAGCACCAGAAAAAAGAACATGCAGATTCACCGAGTCTCTGCTGAAGTTAGTAAAAACATAACAAATGAACCAATTGATATTCACTTGAAAAACAAGATATTCGTGCCTGCAAAATCAAATAATGTACTATTTGCATGAGCATAGAGGGAAATCTACAATCTATGAATAAGGATTATGAATTGTAAGTGAAGACAATAAAAGAAGAAGCGCCCAGTACGGAATTCGAATCCGTGTCGCAGCCGTGACAGGGCTGCATGATAGACCACTACACTAACTGGGCATTTTTGCGTACGATCCACCAAAAGGATCCCGCCTCCCGGAATCGAACCGGGGACATCGCGGTAGCCGCGCGGTTACCCGACTTGTGGGTAAAACCAAACTACAGCCGCGCACTCTACCAGTCTGAGTTAAGGCGGGTTGGTGCTCTATAATATTATATTGACGAGTTATTAAAGATTATTATTTTGACCTGCATTTTCAGGAAAAACAGACAAAATACGGGTTATTCTGGATTTATTTTGATCAGTTCCCAGATGGTTGGGCAGACATACCTTCCATCGCCGCTTTAATCTGAGACTGTAGCTGTTCAAACTTACCCTTCAGCGCATCTTCCTGTTTCGCAAGTGACTTCACACGGATCTCAAGGGTCTCTGCTTTATCTGACAATGTCTCTGCAACGACTGCCTTATCTTTCTGTACCATCACTGAACCAACCGTCACAAAAACCTCAGCTTCATCAGCGGTTGCCTGAAGTTCCTCACCAGCACGTTTTGCATCTTTAATAGCAAGTTCATACTGTGCTTTCTGCTGTACAATTGACTGAAGCTGCTGTTGCACCTGCTGGAGCATCTGCAACTGATTCTGAACTTTTGGTGGAATGTTATTCATTGAACAATCTCCTGCATTTCTTCTGCTATACTAATAAGTCGTAACCATGTATTCAATGCTGCCCTTAGTGAGGCAAGATCATCTGAATACACCGTCAGAACAACGGCATTTTGGCCATCCATCTTTAGCGTTATCTCGCTTCTGCCAACATCATCATGTTCCGGACTGACCGCACAGAATATCTCTTTTGCATGTGGCGAAGTAAACCGAAACACTGCTTCATGCGCGTGCGGGGAGTCTGACAACATACTGTCTCCTCTGCAGACCGTCAAAAATCAGATGATTCTCCTGAACATCACTATCATAGGAGACCGGCAGATGAGGCTTAAGGGCATCTGCAATTTCACGATTTCCCGATCGAATACCTTTCTGAAGCGTACCTTCCCGGTTGATTAAGTCAAAAGAATTGATCGCACATTCCAGATAGGGTTCACCCCGAAGATGAACCTGCATGAGAAATGCCCGTCGCTCCTTCATACAAAAGATCACGCAATCATCTGATGTCAGAATGTCCTGAACAGAAGATTTACCGCGCGGTTTATACGTTCCGCCTAGTGTAAAAGCAAGATCCTTGGAAAAAGTCCGTAAAGAAGGTATAGGTTTTCGTGAAGTAGTAACGACCGTCATCGGGCCTTTACTTCTTTTATTCCTGCTCCACGCTCTTTGAAAAGAATACGGTGCCCACAGTAGGGACACCGCACATTAATGTCAATCTCGACTTTTTGTTTACAACGAGCGCACTTGTATCCAGCCAAGACTATCTCACGCCTCCTTCATAAGCAGGCGCTCAGTTGTCCGCTGAGCAACTTTATGTGCCGGAGTCTGCGGCGCATAGGCACCGCCTGCAAATTTAAATCCACACTTGCGGCATTCCCAGATGCCGGTTCCTTTTCGTGATACTGCTAAGGTATCACAGCTCGGGCAGAGGTGCTTTGCATTGGTGACTTTCTCGACTTCATTTACGCGTTTTCTGATGAAACGACCGTAACGTGGCCCAAATCTGCCTGCACTCCCGGTTATCCGGCCTTTTGCTCTCTGTTTACCTTTTTTGGCCATAGTATATTCCCCTGATGTGTCTGTATAATTTTGACGTTGGTAGATTTAACTCTAATCCAGTTTCCTGACATCACCATCGCCTTTGGTAAGACGGTTTATCATGTCATAGAAATCTTCCTGGATACCGGCAGGAATAACGCAGACGCAGATCCACGACCCGTCACCCTGCCATTCCTGTTTTTCAATTTTTGTCGAGGCCGCAATCTCCCCATATGCTTTTGGAGCATAATCAGAGGGTATTTTTATGGCGAACTTGACCTCGGCAAATTTGATAGGTATCAACGGGCGCAGTGCCTTTACTGTCGACTGCACCTGTTCATCAACACTCTTGAAAGGATCAATGCTAACCTTTGCTTCCTCCATCGCCATCTCAATACGCTGTGCAGGATGAGGGAAACCGTTCTGTGGATTAATCGCATTACGTGCAATAAATGCAATAACCCTGAGGCGCTTTTCCTCAGTCATCTGCCGTCGCTGTTCGGACGTCAGGTGGATTTCGCCCTTGTGAAGAATCCGCTCTGCAACCGGCTCAAACTCAGTGGTATCAAAAACCTTCAGAAGCGCCTCTTCAGACGCTTTTGAGGCTTTTGATGAATTTTCAAATACATAGAGTGCTGCTACGATATCTTCGATAGCAACGTCCTCACCACTGCGAAATTTTGCCGCACCTTCAGGATCCACAAGGAGCTCAAACTTTTCCCCATAACTCTCCAGACGTGCCACCACAGCCTGATCAAGGGGTATCATAAACGCTCACACTCCTTCAGTTTCTTCTTCTTCGATGTTGCTTACTTCGAATGCCTCAACGTAAACCACCACTTCTTCCTTTGGCATCTTGGCAAATTTCGCATCAGGTAGTTTCACAAGACCAATCTCCACGGTGTTCACATTGAACTTGCCCTCTGTTGCTGCATGCAGTGCCTTTAGTCCAAGAGGAATAGCACCACTACAGGTCATTGCTGCATCGTAATCCTCATCAAAGACCCGCATAACTGCCGGACGACCGGTCCCAATACTGGTCGCCCGGTATTCCAGAAGAGTGCCCGACGGATCTGTTTCAAACAGGCGTGGCACACCATCACTAATACCAGCAATTAAAAGTGCAGTTCCATACGGGCGAGCGCCGCCAAACTGCGTATAGGTCTGCATGTGGTCGCAGAGTTTTTTAGAGAGGGTCTCAATATCGATTGACTCGTTATACGAAACACGGTTGATCTGCGCCTCGACCCGGGCACGGTCCACCAAAGAGCGGGCATCCCCCACCAGTCCGGAAGAGGCCACCGCAATATGCTCATCAATCATGAAAATCTTCTCAATTGACGACTGCTCAAGAAGACGGGAACTCACCCGTTTGTCTACAATGAGTACCACTCCATCACTGCACTTGATTCCTACGGCTGTTGTCCCACGTTTCACGGCTTCACGGGCATATTCTACCTGGTACAGGCGCCCATCAGGACTGAAAACGGTAATTGCCCTGTCATATCCCATCTGTTGCTGCATTGGCTGCATATTTACTCCTCCATATCTTCTGGTACACAATAAAAATTATTCTGACTCATATTCTTACGGCGAACTACATCAACCTTTTTACCTTCACGTCTGATAAGAGTCTGCCCTTCAGAATTTGTCTCTTCCAGTATAGGTCCCATAACGGGCTGATTGTTTTTGATCACATCACGGAGCGTTTTTATCGTTCCGGAACTTTTCATTGGATGAATGGCCACCGATTCATCACCAACGGCAGTGACAGCGGCAAGGGCAGCCCCCAGATCATCTTCACCACCGCGAAGGCAGCGTACGATCAGAAAACCTCCCTCACAACTCATGACAGCCTGCCCAATTGAGACAGACCGCAAATCCCCAAAGAGTCCGGTAACCGCATCCTGCACGACATAATACATCTTTTTGGGATCAAACTCACGGTAACGGGGTTCGTATCGTGCCAGCACATACCGACGGTTGTCACGCAGCGTCGGAGGACGAACTTTTGCCATTATCAGATCACCTCTACCGGCACATGCGGATGCAACAGTGTGTCAACAGCCGAAAACGCCGCTTTGATTTCTGCATCCTCCATACCAAAAGAACGACACAACAGAGCAACTGCCCGTGGCGAGCGCAGGCCAAGATATGAATTTGTCCCAGAGCCCAACACCAGTGGGAAATGATGCTTCCGATGAAGGCGAAGAATGTCGTGATAGGCCCGGATGGCTCGTTGCCTTCGGTGCGAATGACGCCCCAGAAGCGAGTTTAATTCAATGGCAACGGCCACACCCCGTTCCGCTGTGTAGCGTGCGGTGATATGATCCAGCGTCCCGGTAGGCTGGCTGGCGAGACCATAAATAATGTTGACGCTTCCTGACTGCACAACACCCCGGAGTATACCAGCATCGCCAGCATATATCCCAACGAGATCGGCAGTCCTTGCGGCTTTTCCTGCATCGCGGATTGCTTTTTGCTGCGTTTCACCGACGATACACGTTATTCGGGCGACGGGGATTGCACAGTCTTCGGGAAAAGCCCCTGTGTACTCAGCAACAATACTGTCAAATCCCAGAGCTTTTGCTTCAAGAGCAAACCGCCGCAGCGAGGTATCACCTGCAGGGGCAGGAATAACGTGAGCATCAGTGCAGGAAAAGGCAGGAATCGTCATAAAATCATCAAACAAGAGAGAGGTTCTCCCCATAAGAGTATAAAGGTCTGCTATCCAAGAAGAACATGCTCCCATCCGCTTTCTGAGCGGGGAATGAATGTAATTCCGGAAAAAATAAGGGATTATTTCCCTTTGTTCGCGTTCGAACGGATGCTTGGGCGGGTTTTTTCGGTTCCCTTACCACGCTTCTGCATACCGCGTCCTTTCAGGCCGGCACTGGTTTTACCGCGCTCTGCACGACCACGCTGGTTACTCTGAGATACCCAGCCAAGGATGGAATCGTTTTTGATTGCCGGGTGGTGTCCGTCAACAAGAATAACTTCAAACCATTTCTGGCGACCGTCCTGGCCAACCCAGTATGAATTTAAGACTTCCATGTTCACGAAGCGGCGTGCTGCACGCTCTTCAGCGATACGCTGGAGACTCTTGCCGGGGGTCTGACGAGCCATACCCATACGGCGGGTCCGGCGTCCACGAATATAACGCGATTTGCGGCGTCCACCACGGCGGATTCTCACGCGGGCAACAATAATTCCCTGTTTTGCACGGAATCCAAGAGTGCGTGCACGATCGATACGTGTTGGGTGGTCGACACGCACAACACTGCCTTCACGGCGCCATACCTGCATACGCTCCCAGAGAAGCTTCTTAACTACGGTCTTGTCCGGATTTTTCCATGCATCGCGGACATAGCCGTACATTGATTTTGCCATTTGTTACTTTCACCATGAAAGGTTCAGCCCGGCATTAATCCGGGCCACATCCCTTTGTGTACCTGAAGGGAACGTATCCCAAACAGTTCTGTACTGGTTGACCTTCGGAACTTATTAAACCTGTGTGGCAGGCAGACCTTTCTTCTTTTCAGTAACACAGATGTCAGTAATCCGGGTGAAAGGATATTGACCGTGTTCATCCTTCTCCGCCGATTTGACCATATCCCAGATTGTTAACAGAGCAACACTTGCCGCGTGCAGCGCCTCCATCTCAATACCGGTCTTCCCGTATGTTTTCACAGTCGCCGTGACGCTAATGTATCCTTCTCCACGAGTGAAAGCAACATCCACCCCGCCAATCGGCAGCGGATGGCACATAGGAATCACAGACGATGTCTCTTTGGCGGCCATTATCGAAGCAATCCGGGCAGTTCCCAGCACATTTCCTTTCACAGCAGTCCCTGTGTCAATCGCCCGCAGCGTTGCAGGACGCAGGTAAATTTTACCTTCTGCCGTTGCCTCGCGGGACACGTCATCCTTTGCCGTCACATCGACCATATATGCTCTGTCATCATTGATATGAGTGAATTCAGGCGCTTTTTCTGCCATTGTATCTAGCATCTCCTTAAACTAATTTATAAGTACTTTGAATTGTAGCCATATGGCTATATAGGACGCTGAAGGTCCGCCACTACTTCAGGAAGTGCCCGAAGCAAATCAGTTGCGACAAGCCCCGTGCCGGATACTTCAGCGACTCGTTCACCGGCAATTCCGTTCACATAGGCAGCGAGCACAGCGGCTTCGAATG
>CAZBGM010000005.1:21552-28934 GCA_964491505.1 uncultured Methanomicrobiaceae archaeon
ATACAACGCGTCGGCATCAACCACTGCCCGCTTCGAGGCCGCAGCAACAGCGCAGGCCACGCTGTGGCTTTCCGTCCCCAGACCACACCCCAGAACCGTCACATCCGAGGAAGCAGCAAGCTGGCAGAGTAATTTAGTCTCCTCAGGACCAATTGGATTTGAAGAGAGCAGATCAACAATGACATCCGGGCAGGTCAGAAGATTTGGCGTTGCAATCCGTACCAAATCGGCCCCGCCCCGAAGCGCTGCCATGCCTGCCAGGTATGGAGCACCCTGATACGGTCCGCCACCCACAACAAGTACGCTGCCGCCAGCGCCCTTGTGTGCCGTCTTTTTCCGGGGTCTGAGCACCAAAACATCACCAGGACCGGCAAAAATCTCGGCCGCAAACGGGATACCTATGTCAGCAGCACGGGAATTTGGAACCTTGGGGCGATGAAACCCACAGATCATATCAGCGTTAATTCCCGGAGTGGGAAGATCAGCAGCGAGAATGAAAGCCTCAGCAGCATTGGCAGCGTCAATACAAGATTGCCACGGCTCACGCGGCGTACCGGATGCACCGATGCCAAGGATTGCATCAATAATCAGGTCTGCCTGTTCAAAGAGCGACTGCAGGGCAGTAACATCTGAAGGACAGGCAATGGGATGTAGAGAGACGGGGCAGTACTTCAGCAGAGCGGCATTTGCTTTTGATTCAGGAGAGTTCATCCTATCTTTCGAAAGAATCACATCAACCTCAGTCAGGCGGCTCAGATAACGTGCCGCCACCAGACCATCGCCGCCATTGTTTCCCTTCCCACAGATAATCAAAATCCGGGAGTGCGGAACTTCAAGTGCCATGCCTGCTATAGCTCGCCCTGCACTCTCCATCAAAATTCGGCCATCAAACCCAAGGGCCATCGCGTTGGTATCAACGGACCGCATTCGTTCTGTTTCGATGATTCCTTTCTCACCAAACTCTTTCAGTCGTCGCATCAGTCCTTCGTCCATTCTTCACCTCACCTGTGAATATGATTCATTATCCACGATAACCAATTCGGCTCATTAAACAAGGCCATCTTGCGTGGATTCATATGCCTCCTCCTCCCATGATCTACCAGATGAGTCTTGCTGCCGACGCACGGAGTATTGCAGACCGCATTCTTGCCGCAGACGCAGTCACGGTCATATCCCATATTGACGCGGATGGAATAACCAGTGAAGCCATTCTTTCACAAGCATTGCAACGTGCCGGGATTCCTGCACAAAGCATCTTCGTCAGGCAACTTGAGCCCCTGACGATGAAACACGTACCCGAGAATGACACACTGAAAATTTTTATCGATCTGGGTGCCGGGCAGCAGAATCTTCTTGAAGAACGGGGGATGCCTGAAGACAAAGTCGTCATTATCGATCATCACGTAGCTCAGGATGTGAAAACACCCTACCCCCAAATTAACGCAATCACCTATGGGTATGAAAAGCTCAGCGCAGCAGGTGTCGGCTACTTTGTTGCCCGTGAAATGGACGAGTGCAACAGGGACCTTGCAAAACTAGCGGTCGTGGGAAACGTCGGCGATATGATGGCAAGGGAGAACTGTGCCCTTATCGGACCGGCACGCGAGATTGTGGACGATGGTGTTCAGTTCGGCAACATTGAAGTGGTTGACCACAATCTAAACTTCTATGGGATCTCAACACGTCCCATACACACCTGTCTTTCATTCTGTGACGACCCGTACATTCCCGGCATTAGCAACGATGCAACGGCAGCGCGGGTTTTTCTGGAGCGTATCGGCATTGCAATGCGTAACTCTTCAGGCAAAATGCGGGTCTTTGAAGAACTCTCAGAAGAAGAACGTCAAACATTAATAAACGCCCTTGCTGAGCAACTCATTGCCCATGGTCGCAGCACCGAACGGCTCTTGGCCGAGACCTATCTGTTCACCGACGAGGAACTGCGTTCTCCACTTCGCAATGCAGCCGAATACGCAACCATGCTCAACGCCTGCGGAAGATGGACAAAACCGGCTATCGGCAGTAGTGTCTGTCAGGGAGATCGGGGTCAGGCCTACCGGGATGCCGAACATATGCTCAGACATCACCGGACCATAATCCGGGAGATGATGGAATATATTCTCGACACCGGCGTAACCGAACTCTCCCACCTGCAGTATCTTCATGTCGGCGATAAATTCCCGGACACTGTTGTCGGTATCGGCGCGGGGATGGCACTTTCAAAACTCAACTGGAAGAAACCGATTATGATTCTCTGCTATCTCGCAGATGAACCAGACCTTGTTAAAGCGTCAATGCGCACGAATGATACGATGGTCCGGCAAGGTGTCGATCTGCAGGCAGCACTGGCAGAGAGTGCCGCGAAACTGGGTGGTGCCGGCGGAGGACATAAGATTGCTGCCGGAGCATATATTCCAAGGAATTCAGAAGATGACTTCGCAGAGATTGTCAACACAGCCCTCAGCCGACAAAGCCCGTAAGATGGTACAAACCATAGCCGACTACCAGTTTGGCAAAGGGATTGGTCAGGAACTTTTCCCCGGAGAAACATCCTTTGGTTTCTCGAAAACGGGAAGGATTCGTTATATTCTCCTTGGAGAAAAACGTCTTGCAACAATGCGTTCAGGTGATGGCAGGCTCACTATTGGATTTGCTGGAGCAGAACGCCTCGCCGCAATCACTGAAGCACCGGCATGGCGCGTCACAATCCAAGATGAAGTCATTCCGTTTATCGAAGACGGGAAGAATGCCATGGCAAAGCACGTCATGAACGCCGACCCCGACATTCAGGCAGGTGATGAGGTGCTCGTGACGGGCAGTGACGGTGCACTTCTTGCGACCGGGACAGCAATGCTTTCCGGGACAGAGATGCGGGCATTTGAATATGGAGTGGCAGTAAACGTACGAAAAGGGAGACTGAAACAATGATACCAGGCGTAAACCCAAAACAGATGAAAAAGATGATGAAGCAACTCGGCATGAAGATGGATACCATCGAGGATGTCGAGCGCGTGGTCATCTATACGAAAAACGGCAACTATGTCTGCGTAAATGCAGAGGTCGTCTCAACGACGATGCAGGGCTCGACTTCCTATCAGATCACCGGCGATATGACCTTTGAAGAAGCTGCAGCCGTTATTCCGGAAGAGGATATTGAACTCGTTGCCATGCAGGCTGAAGTCTCCGCGGAAGAGGCAAATAGTGCCCTTGAAGTGGCAAACGGTGACATCGCGGCAGCGATTCTATCTCTCGCAGAAGATAAGGAATGATCGAAGACGGAGATCGGATAATCCTCAGGACCAGTGAGCGATTATTCTTTGTGCAGGCGGGTAAGAGCACCTTTTCAACCGACCTTGGTATGATCAATCTTGCAGAGGCTGTGGGAAAAGAAAGCGGAGACCAGATCAGCACGCATCTTGGGACAGTATTCACGATACTGATACCGCGGCCAACTGATTTCTTTGCCCATGGCAAGCGTAGTGGTGCCCCAATGTTGCCAAAGGACATTGGCATGGTCATCGCCTCAACCGGCATGAATCACCGGGACAACGTTCTGGATGCCGGTTGCGGTTCGGGGATCGCAGCCATCTACTTTGGAAGTGTCGCACAGAGCGTAACAAGCTACGAGATTCGGGATAATTTTGCCGCCATCTGCAGAGGAAATGTGCAGGAGGCAGGTCTTGAAAACGTTAACGTCATCTGTGGCGATGTACTAGACGCAGAGGGCACCTTTGACGTTGTGCACCTCGACCTGCACATCACCCCCGAACATGTGACCCATGCCTATAATCTCCTCGTACCCGGCGGATATCTTGCAACCTACACACCATTTCTTGAGCAGACCTTCATAGTGCTTGACACCGCAGAACCTCTCTTCGGTGAGGTAACCTGCCATGAACTCATGGACCGTGAACTTTCTCGTTCAAAGCGGGGAACCCGCCCATCAACCCGCGTTGCACACAGTGGATACATCACGGTCTGCCGGAAATAAGTCAGGCACAATGCCCCGGTGAGAAAATAATTGCACATACCTGTGCAACGACACCCACCTTTTATTACAGATACCGACAGTATTTAGATTGGTATTTCATAATGTATCGAAGAACAGGTTGTGCCTTCAGGCAAAAACCATCCAGCGTTATCTTTTTTGGATTCTTCTTTAGCTTTAGATAGGGAACTGCACCAGCAATTATAAGCGGTTCCCACAGCATTTTCATCAACTTTGAAATACCGGAGGTCTTCTTCATGTTTGGTATATCAGATCCACAGATTTGGGTGGGATACGTACTTGCGATCGCTTTCACGATCGCCTGCATAGCATACGGCATTGTAAACTGGCACAAAGGAAACGGAGCCTGACCAATGGCTGTCAACACGGTAACATTTACCATTCTGACTGTTTTTTATCTGGGTCTGGTAATCTTCCTCGGTTATCTTGGATACAAAAAGACCAAAGCAACCGAGGACTTTTTGGTTGCAGGACGGAAGATTCATCCCGTCGTGCTCGCCTTAAGTTACGGGGCCACCTTCATCAGTACTTCGGCTATCATCGGCTTCGGGGGTGTTGCCGGACAACTGGGGATGGGACTTATATGGCTGACCGTGCTGTGTATCGGCGTCGGGGTGCTCATTGCATTCGTTGTCTTTGGAAAAAAGACGCGGAGTATTGGTCACCGTCTGGGAGCCCTTACCTTCCCGGATCTCATGGGGAAATGCTATAGTTCCGGGTTTATCCGAACCTTCTGCGCACTCATAATTATCATCGGCATGCCCCTCTATACTGCTGCGATTCTCATCGGCGGAGCGCGATTTATTGAGGCGACTCTCGCCATCCCCTATGAGACGGCACTCATCGGATTCGCCTTTATTGTCGCTCTCTATGTCATTCTCGGCGGTTTGATTGCCGTGATGTATACCGATGCCCTCCAGGGAGCAATTATGTTTGTGGGCATGGCAATTCTGCTGATTTTCACCTATGTAACACTGGGAGGAGTCACTACCGCCAACAGCGCCCTTGACGCGATGTCCACACTGGTCCCACAAGGCCTCGCCGCCGCCGGTATGACCGGATGGGCATCAATGCCAGAGTTTCTCTCACCCATCTGGTTAACAGTGGTTACAACACTCGTTCTCGGGGTCGGGATCGGAGTGCTCGCTCAGCCCCAGCTCATTGTCCGTTTTATGACGGTGGCCGACAGCCGGTCCATCAACCGCGCTGTACTTATTGGAGGGCCTTTTGTGTTGATGATGACCGGCGTCGCTTTTACCGTGGGCCCGCTCACGAACGTCTGGTTCTGGCAGAATACGGGAATGATTGCTATGGACGCGGCAGGCGGGAATGCCGATAGTATCATGCCGCTCTTTGTCAACGAAGCAATGCCTGAAATATTCGTAATAGTCTTCATGCTGGCCCTGTTGGCGGCGGCAATGTCAACCTTAAGCTCACTCTTTCACACCATGGGGACGACTGTTGGTTGTGACCTGAACCCGGCAACCAGAAAATGCACACCCTCACTAAAAGCAGTGCAGGCCGGAACCGTCGTTATGATCGCCGTTTCAACGATCGTTGCGCTTCTTATGCCAACAAATATCATTGCCCGCGCTACCGTGATGTTCATGGGACTCTGTGCGGCTTCATTTCTTCCGGCCTTTGCCCATGCTCTCTATGCAGAAAAGCCCTCAGTGAAAGCTGCCACAGCAAGCCTGATCTGCGGTGCTGCGGCATGGTTTTTGTGGACCGCATTTGTACACACAAAGGAGTCATCAGTTCTTGGCATCTCCAAGGCACTTTTTGGCGTTGACTCAGTACTACCAATGCCGTGGGGGGTTGTTGACCCAATCGTTATCGCTCTGCCAATCTCAGCAATCGTACTTGCGGCATATCTGCTCCTCATTAGGAATCAACAGGCACCTGCCTGAAACGTCGGTAACATCAGAGAACAACCCACACCCATTTTATTTTCTGAAGTCGAATTCTGTTCTCGGGCAGATGCTCAGGTGAGAGGATGCGAGAAAAACCCGGAATACAACACATCATTTCTATCAATGATCTCGACCGTTCTGCGATAGACACGCTTCTTGACGAAGCAAAAGTCATCCAGCAGGCGACCAGTATCGAACGTTCCCTTGACGGTAAGATCGTCGCATTGCTCTTTTTTGAACCGTCTACCCGAACAAGGATGTCCTTTGCCGCTGCTCTCTCCCGTCTTGGCGGCACCTCAATTTCAGTGGATAGTATTGAAGGGAGTTCCATTTCCAAGGGGGAGACACTCGCAGATACTATCAGAGTTGTCAGTGGCTATGTGGATGCCATCGTCCTCCGTCACCCGTGTGAAGGAGCAGCGCGTCTGGCAAGCGAGTTTGCCTCGGTACCGGTCATTAACGCCGGAGACGGGGCAGGGCAACATCCTTCCCAGACACTTCTTGACCTCTACACCATCCGTGAGGCGATGCCGCTTGACGGCATAGACGTCGGGCTACTTGGAGATCTCAGATACGGAAGAACTGCACATTCTCTCGCCCATGCGCTTTCAAACTATGACGTCCGGCTCCACACGATTGCACCAAACGGGCTCGAACTTCCGGCAAATCTCGTAGAACAACTCAAAGAACAGAACACCGAGATCTGCGAATATGACTCAATGGAAGAGATTCTGCCGGAACTGGATGTGCTCTACGTAACCCGCATTCAGCGTGAACGCTTCCCTGACATGGCATCCTACGCTGCGGTTGCCGAGAGTTATCGGGTGACGCCGGAAGCACTGGGCGATGTCAAAGAAAGTCTTGCCATTCTTCACCCGCTGCCACGCGCCGGAGAAATTGACCCGCGTGTTGATGCACTCCCCTATGCCCGCTACTTCGAGCAGGCACAGAATGGAATTCCAATACGAATGGCAATGTTACAGAAGGTGATGTTATGAGTGACTGTGAACCCCGGGGACTCCTGATACGCCCCATCAGAAACGGCACCGTCATTGATCATATAACGCCAGGCGAGGCAATCAACGTCATCCGGATTCTTGGCATCACCGGGACAACGAGTGAGTGCCTGTCAATTGCAACCAATGTGAACAGTAAATTCTCGGGTACAAAAGATATTGTCAAGATAGAAAACCGCGAACTCTCAAAAGAGGAAGTTGACCGCATCGCACTGATTGCGCCCCACGCAACCATCAATATCATCCGTGAATATCAGGTTATCGGAAAAATTGGCGTCGAAATCCCCTCTGTCGTATCTGGTGTAATACGCTGCCCGAATCCCGGGTGCATTTCAAACAGCAATGAGCCTATCAAAAGTCGCTTTGCATTCAACAACGGGAAACTTCGCTGTCTGTATTGTGATGCCCGCATCAGTACAGATATCGCGTCACATATTATCTGAA
>CAZBGM010000005.1:29034-35313 GCA_964491505.1 uncultured Methanomicrobiaceae archaeon
TGCCCATCGTGCAATGGACTGAAGGTGCCGCCAACAATAACCCGCATTCTTTGTCGGGGAATATTTACCTCTTATAAGAGATAGTTTTGGTGACAAAAAGCTGACAGGAACACGTCCTGCTTTTTCCGTGAGAGGACAGCAGGCGAATAGTCATAAACGACCAGCACTAATTATAACAAAGGAAAACCGGCCATAAATACGTCACCAGATCTGTCACCGTCCTGAGACAAATGAATTCCTGAAAAACGTGCATGAAAAAATAGTTCCGGCACGTAAGAGAGGAAACAAGAACGTGATGAATCTGGTGAAAACCTTACGACCGGCCGGGAAGGAACTTTGTATCAATGAATAGCAAACCCACCACCATGAGAGAAAAAGCTGCATTTATCGCCGGAAATGCAACAGTTCTCGGAGATGTTACCCTCGAAGAAGGCACCAGCGTCTGGTATGGTGCGGTGCTTCGTGGCGACAAAGCCCCGATTGTATTACGAAAAAATGCCAATATTCAGGACAACTGTATAGTCCACGTATCCACCGGCCATAAGGTTGAGATTGGGGAGAATGTTTCAGTAGGTCACGGAGCTATTATTCACGGAGCCACGATCAGGCCAAATACGCTCATCGGCATGGGGGCAATCATTCTGAATGATGCCGTCATCGGCGAAGGATCAATTGTAGGAGCAGGTGCTCTGGTCTCAGAGGGTAAGGAGATTCCACCACGGTCTCTTGTGCTGGGGGTGCCGGGAAAAATCGTCAGGCAGGTAACCGACGCTGAATTTGAGGGGATTGTTGCCAACGCAGCGGCCTACGAAACGATGGCGAAGAACCACGCAGCAGGAGAGATCTGAGCATGGCTGAGGTTGCTGTAATCGGAGCGGGTGTTGCCGGAATTCAGGCAGCGCTGGACATTGCAAATCATGGTGTGCACGTCCATCTGATTGAAAAGGAACCAACAATTGGCGGGCACATGGCACAGCTCGACAAAACCTTCCCCACCAACGACTGTTCAATGTGTATTCTCTCACCAAAGATGGTCGATGTCGCCAGAAACCCCAATATCACCATCCATACTCTTACCGAAGTATCAGCCATTGAAGGAGAAGTCGGTTCCTTCACGCTTCACCTGCTGCGCCACCCGAGATATGTGGATGCATGTAAGTGCAACGGATGCGGGGACTGTGTTGAGGTCTGCCCTGTTGAGGTTTACAATAAATTTGACGCCGGAGTCGGTGTGCGAAAAGCCATCTACAAACCTCACCCACAGGCAGTTCCGGATGTTACCGTTCGTGACGCAGAACACTGCATAGACTGCCGTCTCTGCTTCGACATCTGTGGTAAAGACGCAATCATTGAGACACAGGATGACACCGAGGAAGAGATACTGCTGGAAGTCGCAAGCGTTGTCGTCGCAACTGGCTTTGAACTCTTTGATGCCTGCCGAAAGGCACAGTTCGGCTATCTCAGACACCCGGATGTCATCACCAGTCTTGAACTTGAGCGGATGATTAACGCCAGTGGACCGACCGGAGGAAAACTCCGGCGGTTTTCAGATGGTGCTTCGCCGAACTCGGTGGTTTTTATCCAGTGCGTCGGGTCCCGTGACATGTCAATCGGTCGTCCGTATTGTTCCTGCGTCTGCTGTATGTATGCGACAAAGAATGCGATTCTCCTTAAAGAGAAGAATCCGGACCTCGACGTTGTTATTCTGTATATGGACATCCGTGCCTACGGAAAAGGCTACGAGGAATACTACAACCGTGCCGAGTCACTCGGGGTTCGCTATCTGCGGGGCATGCCCGGAGAAGTACTTCGAAAGAGTGATAACAGGATGACAATCACGGTGGAAGACACTGAAGCAGGGGAGATGGTCACGCTCGAACCGGATCTCGTCGTGCTCTCAGTTGGCATGGAACCAGCGACAGATGCAGCGAAAATTGCGGAATCATTTGGCATTGAAACCGAAGATAGCGGCTTTTTCAAACCAGAAAATGCCAAGCTTCATCCGGTAGAGACCGTCGTTCCCGGCATTTACATCGCAGGTGCGGCGCAGTCTCCCCGTGATGTTCCTGACAGTGTCATGCAGGGAGAGGCAGCAGCTATGAAAGCATTTATCGACGCAGTGAGGTCAGAATAACATGGTAGCACCAACAATTTTCTGGGATATCAAAGATGACAGTATCACTTTTATCGACCAGACAAAACTCCCTGAAGTCTATGAAACGGTTCAATGCACAACCGTTGAGCGTCTTGCCGAGGCAATCCGTCGCCTTGAAGTTCGCGGAGCACCGGCACTTGGCGTTGCAGGGGCCTATGGGGTTGCTCTTTCGGCACAACATCACATCAATCTTCCGCTTGGCGAGTTTTTTGCTAATGTGAAAGCTGATGCAGAACTTCTGCGAAGTACCCGTCCAACGGCTATCAATCTCGGATGGGGCATCGACCGGGTGCTTGATGCAATGCAGCCCAGTGAATCAGTCTGGGACTCAGCGGGATGCGCCCGGTTAGAGGCAGATATAGTTCATGACGAGGATGTAGCCCTCTGCCACGCAATAGGTGAACACGGAGCCAAGCTGCTTCCGGATACCTGCACGGTGCTTACTCACTGCAATGCCGGATCACTGGCCTGTGCAGAATGGGGTACGGCACTGGGAGTTATCCGTTCAGCTGTTGAGGAGGGGAAAAAGGTGCAGGTCTTCTCCTGCGAGACACGCCCAATTAATCAGGGTTCACGCCTTACCGCCTGGGAACTTTCCGAAGATAACATTCCAGTGACGACGATTGCTGATGCTGCCGCAGCATACCTGATGCAAAAGGATATGATTGACGTGGTAATTGTCGGTGCAGACCGCATTACCTGTGACGCGGTCTTCAACAAAATCGGCACCTACATGCACGCCGTTACGGCCCAACATCATCAGATTCCATTCTATGTGGCTGCTCCCTTATCAACCTTCGATACTGGCAGACACGCAGATGAGGTTATTGTGGAAGAACGCGACAGAGAGGAACTTGCGTGTTGTGGCAGTAAACATCTGATGCCGGAGAACGTCCCGGCACTGAACTATGCATTTGATCAAACACCGTTATCTCTTATCAGCGGCATTATCACTGAACAGGGAATCTTCACCGGACCCTTTGAGAATGAGTGGTGGATGGACTTCGAGGATAGTAAGTAATGGCATTCAGCGGGCAGACCTGGACTGACCTAATGGTAATAGTCGGAGAGATTACCGTATTGTTTTTAGTCATACTTTTTCTATTCTCACTCTTTGTCGTTATCGTCATTGCCCTCTCACTCAGAAACAAGCGATACTACTTCCCAAAACCGGTAAAAGCAGGGATCGTGCTGACACAGGGACTCGTCAAAGCCATCTGTGGCCTTTTCGGCATTGACGATAAGGAACTGGCTCTCTTCTTTATCAGACTCCAGAATTCCATGAATTCTTCTGTTTTTGCAAAAATACCGGTTGAAAAACGTGCCCTCTTCTTACCTCAATGCCTCCGATCAGCTGAATGCCCCGCCAATCTCACGCCAGAAGGACTCATCTGCAAACGGTGTGGGAGATGTGACATTGGCAAACACATCGACACCCTGGAGGCAATGGGCTATCATGTCTGGATCTGTCCGGGCTCAACACTGATAAAACGGATGGTAAAAGACCATCACCCGGAGGCGCTGATTGGCGTAGGATGTCTGATTGAAGTAAAAGATGGGCTTGAACTCTCAGATCATCTGGGAATTCCTGCTATGGGCGTTATTACCCTAAAAGACGGATGTGTTGAAACTTTACTGAACTGGAACGATCTTTTTGAAGTTGCGGTGTTGGGAACGGAGTATGAAGGGAACGTTAATCTATCCCTAGCACCTTGACCTGTCGTCCCTGAAGTTTTTCGCTCTTTATTTTTCCATATACATAAATTGTTTCAGCACCACGTACTTCGCCGACGACGATTCCGGGACGAAGAGTAATATTACCACCTGATGTTATTGATCCCAGTGAGACCCGGTCGCAAACCATAACATTCTCGATTGCTGTAAGTGCCCCCTTAACCTTCGCATCGTTGCCAATTACCGCGTTGTCGCAGTTTACATCGCCACCCACCGAAGAACGCGGGCCAAGTTCGAGGTTGCCGTCCACCTCAAGTTTCCCCCATATATGAGTGTCAGGAGGGAGAATGAGATTTCCCGGAATGCGTAGATTTCCCTCAAAATACGCACCCTTTGGAGCAATGTATGTATTCCCGTGCCGGTACAGTTTCATCATGATAATTTCTCAATGCAGAACCATATTAAACTTTCATAATGCCGCCGATTTTCAGGCAGAATGGTAATAGTCCGGACCGTCAGAAAGTTGCCTTCTGACTTAAAAGAGAATGGCAAAGACCAGGAAGACCAGAAGCGCAAGAAACATTCCGGCTTTCAGATAGGTGGTCGCCTTTGAAGAACGGATGCAGACAGCGTCACCACAGCGAAGAGCACGAAGTGCCGCAGAAAGGATGACAATGTTTGCTATGCTAATCGCCACCAGATATGGGATACCATAGAACCGAAGCATTGGCAGATAGCTCATAGCGATGCCTGGAAGAATTACACAAAAGGCGAGAATAATTGTTTTTCGAACACCGATGACGAGTGGTAATGTCATCGCCCCTCCTTCACGATCACCCTCTACATCTTCTGCATCTTTTAAAAGTTCACGGGCAAGCATTGCACAGAACGTGATGAGTGCAATCACGATGTTCTGGACAAGCCCTTCCATCCCGGCAAGGGCACCGCCAAAGAGGAAGATACTTGCAGTGAGGTACGCAACCGCCACATTTCCAATAAGTGGCATTGCCTTGAGGCGCAGAGCATACGCAACTAAGAGGACGGAGTTAACCACTGCAATAAAAAAACAGAGGATATTCGAGAAAGCACTGAAAACAATGCCCAATGCAAAGAGCAGGAGACTATAGTGCAGGGCTGCGGATGCTGTAATTATTCCAGCAGGAATCGGGCGCTCAGGGCGGTTGATAGCATCGATTTTCCGGTCGCAGTAGTCATTAATGACATTTCCGGCAGCAGTAATCAGGAGCACAACCGGAATCAGGATAAATGCCTGTGGGATGAGCGTTCCCGTTGCCATAAGGTATCCTAAGAGCACAGCAAAACCTGCAACAAAGGAATTCACCGGCCGGATGATCCGCCAGTATCCTGCATATCCCATACGAACAGATCTGCCTTTACTGGTTCAAGAATCTACCTGAATATTGGCAGTGATTCTGCTGAAAAATATCTTGTGAGCCATTCTGTTGCAACTCACTGAAAAAAACGAACGGGCCTGAGGGGATTTGAACCCCTGATCATTAACTTAGGAGGCTAACGCCTTATCCAGACTAGGCCACAGGCCCATGTGAAAACGTATCACATGATTCTGCAGGAGAACCTATATAGCTACCGAACCACCACCTGAATGGTGCGATGCAGACAAGGCAAATCAGGGAAGGAAGAACGGAAATCGCTGTTCCGGCTCATGACGACAGCGCGGCATTCCCGCCGGGTACAGCAGCGGTTTTCTATAATCCGCGAATGGAACTGAACCGGGATGCAACGATTCTCTTTCTAAAAGCAGTTCAGCCAGAACATTATCTGGACACGATGGGAGCCAGCGGCATCCGGGGTTTTCGGGTGGCAGAAGAATGTGGGATTCCGGTTACGATCAACGATAAGGATTCCCGTGCGGTTGAACTGATAGTGGAAAATATGAACCGTCTCCCGCACCTTCCGGTTGAGGTTTCCCACGATGATGCCAATGCCCTGATGAGTGTGCGTCGTTTTGACTGTGTCGATCTCGACCCTTTTGGCACCCCGGCACCATTTGTTGATGCAGCAGCGGGTTCGGCAAAGCACTATCTTTGTATTACCGCAACCGACACTGCCCCCCTTTGCGGCGCCCACCTGAAAGCAGGCATTCGCCGGTATGGGGCCGTCCCCATGAATAATGAATACCACAGCGAAGTGGGACTGCGCATTCTGATGGGATTTGTCGTCCGGGAGATCGTCAAGTATGACCGGGGCGTCGAACCACTCTTCTGTTTTGCCCGCGAGCATTTCGTCCGCCTTCACCTCCGCCTCAGCTATGGGGCAAACCGTGCTGACAAAACACTCACACAGATGGGATATATCTACCAGTGCCCATCCTGCCCATACCGTACAACCGGACACGGCATGCTTCCTACAGCCCACCACTGTCCAACCTGCGGAAATCCCCTGAAGGCTGTGGGTCCACTCTGGCTTGG
>CAZBGM010000005.1:35413-36906 GCA_964491505.1 uncultured Methanomicrobiaceae archaeon
TCAGAATAGAACTATTTTTTACTATTTTAAAAAAATGAACGAAAATGAAACGTGCTCACGCACGGGTCACAATTGAGAGAATATCGCCGTCGATAAGTGTGTGTGGAAGACCAACGCGCTGAGCGTCGTGTTTTACAGAACTCCCCCAGACTTTGGCATATCTGAACTTTTCTACAAAGTCACGGTGCAGTTTGTTACAGACATCCTCAACTGTCGCCGGTTGCCTGATAATAAGCGGTACTTCGAGATCTGCCTTGCCACCCATCGGTTTCAGATATATTCTGATATACTCGAGCTGATCATAGATCTGATCCTTGAGATCTTCTATACCCAGACCACTGACCGCAGATATGAGAATTGGTGGTGTCCCAAACCGTTTTGTCACGTCTCTTACGATCTCGGCACGGGTCTGGTCATCGACGAGGTCTATCTTATTGATGGCGAAGAACGCAGGAACATAGACACGGTTTCCAAACATCGCATCGATAAAGTCATCCTGCGTCACATTGCCACGGATCAGCACGTCGGCATTCATAATCTTGTTCTCAGCCAGAATACCGCGGACGTCCCACAGATCCAGATCATTGTGGCCGACGGAATTCAGACGGATACCACCTTGTCCTGACTTTTTGATGGTAATATCAGGTTTTTCCTGATTTATCCGGATGCCTGCGTCATAGAGTTCCCGAATGAGCACGTCAATGTGTTTTTCGTTATATACATCCCCAAGCAACAGTATATGATCTGCACCGCGCACCACAGCGATGACTTCTTTCCCACGTCCTTTCCCCATTGCTGCACCGGCAATAAGGCCAGGAATATCAAGAATCTGGATATTCGCACCTTTATGCTCCATTGAACCCGGCACAACCGTAAGGGTGGTGAACGAATAGCTCGCGGTCTCTGATTCCTGGCCAGTCACTTTATTGAGCAGCGTGGACTTTCCAACCGATGGAAATCCAACAAGAACCACCGTCCCGTCACCTGATTTTTTGACAGAAAACCCTTCTCCGCCCCCGGACGAGGCCATCGCGCGTGCGACAGCGTCATCCTTGATGTGTGCAAGTTTTGCCTTGAGCCGGCCAATATGGTGGGAGGTCGCCTTATTGTATTTCGTATTCTTGATCTCGTCTTCGATCTCCCGAATCTGTTCTTCTACGGTGGCCATTATCCCTATTAAATGAGGAAGGATTCTACTTATCTATACGCCTGATACTATTGTCAGGAATACTTTGAAGTCGATTTGTTTCCCGGCAGACCGGGGGTTGGAAACCGTTTCATTGTCACCTGCGCATCTGGAGCAGAGAATCCTTATTTCTAACCTGCCGAAGGAGGAAAATGCGGAAAAATGCGGGCAGAAAAATAAGTTTTAAGTAATTGTATCAGCAATATTATAGGGCACACTTTCTGCTGATATAGTGTAGTCCGGCCAATCATGCAGGACTCTCACTCCTGCGACTGGGGTTCGAATCCCCATATCAGCATCCGGACTT
>CAZBGM010000006.1:0-32607 GCA_964491505.1 uncultured Methanomicrobiaceae archaeon
AGGTTATGAACGCCCTCGGACTTCACAGCGGAGATGTTATCGAGATTCATGGCAAGGGTAAAGCCAAAGCGTTAGCCATCGTCTGGCCAGGATTTATACAGGATCAGGGCAGGAGAATTTTGCGCATTGACGGAAACGTTCGTAGTATCGCCAAAACCGGTATCGACGAAGTAGTCACCGTTGTGGGAGCTGAGGTCAGCAATGCGACGAAGGTCGTAATTCAGCCAACCCAGCCCTGCCCGTATCAGATACCCAATCAGACATTCCATCAGACGATGTTAGGGCGTCCATTCATCGAAGGGCAGACAATGAGAGTCAATTTGATGGGAAGTCCGTTTACCTTTATCATTTCAAAGGTTGCCCCCAAGGGCAATATTATTGTAACAAGGGAGACTGAGGTAAGCTTCAACGAAAAGCCTTTTGAAGCCAAAGACGGTGAAAAAGATTACAGTATCGCCGATATTCATTACGAGGATATCGGTGGACTGAGCAAAGAGCTCGACCAGGTCCGTGAGATGGTCGAACTGCCGCTGCGCCATCCTGAAATCTTTGAGCGCCTTGGTATTACCCCGCCCAAGGGGGTGCTCCTGTACGGTCCGCCCGGCACCGGGAAGACGCTGATTGCCCGTGCGGTTGCAAGCGAGGTGGAGGCCCATTTTATCACGCTCTCCGGTCCTGAAATTATGAGCAAATTCTACGGAGACTCTGAAGAGAAACTTCGTGAGATCTTCGCGGAAGCAGAGGAGAACGCGCCGACCATCATCTTCATCGATGAGATAGATTCCATCGCACCAAAACGTGAAGATACCAAGGGTGAGGTTGAACGCCGGATTGTCGCTCAGTTGCTCTCACTCATGGACGGTCTGAAATCACGCGGGCAGGTTATTGTCATCGCCGCAACCAACCTCCCCGATGCTATCGATCCGGCACTGCGCCGGGGCGGGCGATTCGACCGTGAGATTGAGATCGGAATCCCTGACAAAAAAGGCCGGCTGGAGATCTTCCAGGTCCACACCCGGGGCGTCCCCTTAGATCTTGAGAAGATAATGGTCACTTCAAAAGAGAGTGAAGAACTTTCCAGATTGTTTGCCGAACTCGGCGAAGAAGAAGGGCATAAGAAAGAAGAGGAAATCAAACGCAAAACGTTCCTCAAGCCCTTTGCAGAAGATACACATGGCTTTGTGGGTGCCGACATCGCACTCCTTGTCAAAGAAGCAGCGATGCACGCCCTGAGAAAAGCACTCAAAGGAATTAAAGTCGAGGACGAGATCCCCGTTGAACTCATCGAGGGCCTGAAAGTTACCGAAGAAGACTTTAAGGAAGCACTCAAACACGTCGAGCCTTCGGCGATGCGGGAAGTGCTTGTTGAGATCCCTGACGTTGCATGGGACGATGTGGGAGGCCTTGAAGAGGTTAAGACCAGCCTTATTGAGGCTGTGGAATGGCCCCTGAAATATCCCGAAGTCTTTGACACCCTTGAGACCCGCCCTCCAAGCGGCATTCTGCTCTTCGGGCCGCCGGGCACGGGTAAGACGCTCCTTGCAAAGGCTGTTGCCAACCGCTCGGAGTGCAACTTTATCTCCATAAAGGGTCCTGAACTGCTCTCAAAGTGGGTCGGCGAGTCTGAAAAAGGCGTTCGCGACATCTTCCGCAAGGCACGCCAGGCATCTCCGTCGATCATCTTCTTCGATGAGATAGATGCTCTGCTACCAAAACGCGGATCATTTGAGGGTTCAACCCATGTCACTGAGAGTGTGGTCAGCCAGATACTCACCGAACTGGATGGCCTGGAAGAGCTCACCAACGTCACCATCATCGGCGCGACCAACCGACCGGATATGTTGGATGAGGCCATGCTACGACCCGGACGTCTGGACCGGATTATCTATGTACCACCGCCCGATGCTGAAAGCAGAAAAAAGATCTTTGAAGTCTACCTGCGAAACAGTGAATTGCTGGCATCTGATATCAACATCGACGAACTGGTCGAAAAGACGGATGGCTATGTCGGCGCTGACATTGAGATGGTGGTCCGTGAGTCCAAACTGGCGGCCATGCGTGAGTTCATTGGTGCGATGGACGCAAAGACGGAGATCGAGCGGGCCGACGCCTTAAAGAACGTGCGGGTGACAAAAGTGCACTTCACCACCGCCCTCGAAAAAGTCCGGGGCACCCTCGACAAATCAGCCATTGAGGAGTATGAACGAACGCAGGCCTGGAAGATTCTTTACGGGCAGGAAGAGCGCAGTGTCCTTGAAAAAGCAGCCGGTGCGGTCCAGCGGGCATCGTTTGGCCCGAAGACCGACAAACGTGAGAGTGCCATCGAAAAGCTCAGCAAACTGCTCTACGCAGGCAGGAAAGACTTCAAAGCAATTCGCGAGCACACCGAAGAACTGGAAACGGAAGTCGCAGAAGAAAGTCAGATGCACATGTAAGGGAAAGGACCATTCCAATCACATTAAAATCCCCTTACATTTTTTTTAGTCCCCCATTTTCCCTCAGGTCCAATGCAAGCATTATCTTCTCTGCAGACCATATTCCTGATCAATGACGACCTTACGTGAATACCTGTCGGGAAATACCTGTGAAGACGATCTCATCACCCTCATCGAATTGATCGCCAACCAGGCAAACCCCATCCGTCGGGCTTTTCTTACCAACCAGTCCTATGCAGACACCGAAAATGTCTACGGTGAGGTACAGGCAGAACTGGATACCTGGTCAGACATTCACCTGACTGAGGTTCTTGAAGCGTCGGGACTGGTCTGTGAGCTGGCGTCTGAAGAAAAACCCGAGGTCCTCAGATTCCCGGATGCCCACGCCGACTATGCTGTAGTTATGGATCCCTTAGATGGTTCATCACTGATTCAGATCAATCTGACCGTTGGAACAATCATCGGCGTCTACGACAACGGCAACGCGCTCTCCAAAGGCCGGGATCTCCGTGCTGCCTTCTACATGCTCTTTGGCCCGATGACCGTGCTAACCCTCTCGGTCGGAAACGGCGTCACCACCTTCTACCTCAACGATGAGGACCAGTATATCCTGATGGAAGAGAACGTAACTATTCCCGAAGGAAATCTATATGGCAGTGGCGGTCTGCGCCCGGACTGGCCGGACTACCAGCGCACCTATATCGAACAGATCGAGGCAGAAGGCGGAAAGAACCGATACACTGGTTCGTTTGTGGCAGACTTCCACCAGATTCTGAAATATGGCGGTCTCTATTGTTATCCGGCACTGAAATCAAAACCAAACGGGAAACTTCGACTGGTCTATGAGGCAAACCCCATCGGCTATCTGGCCGAGCAGGCGGGCGGTGCCATCTCTGACGGAACCCGGTGCCTGCTTGACGTCAAACCAGAGAAACCAGACCATCTGGTGCCCATTTACGTTGGCAGCAAAAGCATGATTAAAAAGATCGAAGCGATCAGAAACGTGTAAGGACATACCTGAATGACACGAGAGCAAGTATTATGGGCGCCGGGCCTGGCACTTTGTGAAAAGCAAACTTTAATCTTTTTTAACCACCAAATAAACGCAGATGGTAAACAGCATTGTTCTACCGATAAAAAAGGTCCATGCGCTTGTTGATTCTAAAATTACCGTAGAAATCAAGGATGAGGGGCGCACATTTTCCGGAAGACTCGTCGCTGTTGACGAACATCTCAATGTTCAGATGGATCAGACCACTGAATTTTTCAATGGTGAACGAGGCAGAAACCTCGGTGTTGTCGTCATCAGAGGAAGCAACATTTTAACGATTGCGCCAACACTCTGAGAGGAATTATATTTTCAATGACTGATATTGAAGATGCAGCACTAACGCTGATCCAGTCAAGACCTGAAGGCATATTACAGAATGAACTCTGGAAGATTCTTGAGATCGACAGCAGGAAATGCTCCCGGATTGTAAAAAAACTGGTTGAAAGCGAACAGATTAACCGGAGCGAAGCACGCGGAGAGGGAGTCAAAACCTATCTCCTCACAGCAAAAAGGCGCTGTATTGACCCATCACTCCTAATAGCAGGTGGAGAACTGCTCCCCTGTATCGGATGTGAAGAAGAATGCAACGCTGAGGAATGTCCGCTCCTGATGGACTGGATGTACCAGCTTGCTATTGAAGAGTACGTAGAAGACTAAACCACTTCACATACCTTTTTTTACATACAGAAAAGATCTCTTTCTCTTCAGGTGAGACCTTGGACAGAAGAGACAGAGATAACATGAGGACAGGGGGAAGCACCAGTTCAGCAGAGTGGGGAGAAGCATCTGCCATTGGCGTATTTCTCATGGTGACAGTAACTATCCTTCTCGCTGCGGCGGTCCTGCTTGCTCTGGATTGCCCCACAATTCTTTTGGAAGCAGACAACACAACACCACCGCTCATCCTGAAAATTACCTCAGTTATCTCTACCGAACCGGACTACCAGAGCATTTTGGTACTCACCAATCTCGGCTCAAAACCATTTGAGAACGATAAGTACCGAGCTGAAATTTATCGGAACGCCAAACCTCTGGACTGTTCGATTGAAACGCTGAACGGCTATAATTTTATTCCGACCTCCCACACCGGGGTCCAGACCCTTGGAGGAAGTGGTTGCAGCGGGTATTACTGGTATCCGGGAGAGCGCACAAAATGTGACTGTTCTGATGGTTCCATCCGGCCCGGCGATACCATTCAGGTTGATATAATTGAAAAATCCTCAGAGACTATCTTTTCCCGGGATACGACAACAGTTTGAAGAAAAAGTCATCCTCACTCTGGCAGGGCATCTCCACAGAGACCATACGCAGAACGGGCAACAATCCGCGCAACCCGTAATGGTTCAGGATGCCGCCCCTCAAGAGTGAACCGGTTGCAGATTTCAGCCGCAACATCCTCACCAATACCCCAGCACCGCATAAACAGACGATAGCCAGTGTGGAGATCGACCGGCTGCCGGACCCCTAGACGCCGGTACGCACCAAGACGCTCTTCGTCGCCGGGAAAATGATATCTGATGTCCTCTTCAAGACCAGTAGATTCCTCATAGGTAATACCAATTACCGGGAACCCAGTTCGGGCATACACATCCGCCCCGTCAATAATATTAAACCAGGCAATAACCGTCCCGCTCAGCATAATCACCGCAATATCCCGCCGGTCAAGACCCTCAATCAAAGAACAGACTGCATCTGTCGCATCCATGCTACCGACCGTGACCGTGCCAAACCCAGCTCCGTCGATCACCAGATCACGCCGCATCACTATCCCGGCAAGCAGTGAGATCTCCCGCCCCCGGAAACTCTCGGCGATGCCACAGACACGGAGTCCTTTTTTTGCCGGATGCATGCAAGGACTTATACCATGTACCTTTATATATTCTATGGATGGAAATCCAACGGGATGCGGTCTGTATCTTTATCCCGACCTTAAATGAGGCACCGACAATAGGTGAACTGGTTGACGCCTTCAAAAATCAGGGATTCTCTCATATTCTCGTTGTTGATGGGCACAGCACCGACGGGACGCCGAAGATAGCAGCCGAGCATGGGGCAGAGGTATGGACCCAGTCAGGAAAAGGGAAGGGAGACGCCATTATTGAGGCAATTGCCGCAATTCAGCAGCCATATATTCTGATGCTGGATGGCGACGGAACCTATCTCCCCGAAGAGGCAGACAGTATGCTCTCCCCACTTTTTGAGGGTTTTGATCATGTCATTGGCAATCGCCTCGCTCATCCTGAAGATGGTGCCCTCTCACGCTTCAACCGCTTTGGGAACGAGATTATCAATTATCTTTTCAAGATTGCCCACGGTACCTATCTCACCGACATTCTCTCTGGCTACCGGGCATTTTCAACCGAATCTGCGAAAGATCTGCACCTTAAAGAGGAGGGTTTTGAGATTGAGACCGAGATGGCATCTGAGTCACTAAGAAACCAACAAAAAATAGAAGTCATCCCGATCCATTATCTTCCCCGCCCCGGTACACCAACAAAACTCCACCCGGTCCGCGACGGATGGAAAATAATTAAAGGAGTCTGGCGCTTTGCGCGCAACAGCAACCCACTCTTTTATTTTGGAATCTTTGGCGTTATCAGTCTTATTCTCGGTGTCCTGCTGGGACTCTGGGTGATACTTGAATGGTTCAACCGGGTTACCCACACCGAACTGACGATCCTTACCATGCTTTTGATCGTTGTCGGAATTCAGATTTTTATGTTCGGCGTTATCGCCGATATGATGGTAACCTTCAATCGTGAGACACGGCAGGAGATCCTACGGCTTAAGGGCCCGGGCAAACCCTGAGGCGTACCAGAGCACCGAACAGGCGTGCTCAGCAACTGCCGTTTTTAGGTAGCCTTCTTCCAAAGAATCCCCAATAGCAAAGGTTCCGTGCCCACGTGCCAACACTAAGGTCACCTGCCTAAGAGCCTGAGCAACTTCTTCTGCCAGTTCAGCACTCCCCGGCGCGCCTTCCACGACCAAGATCTCCGGCAGGACCATCATCCCTTCTGAATCAATGGGTTCAATCACGTCACAATACAGAGATGCCCCCACTGAAACCGGTGGATGAGCATGCACCAATGCCTTTGCATTGGTTACCAGATAGACAGCTTTGTGTACCTGATATTCACTGGAGGCATTACCGGGCACCTCCCCTTCCAGCGGTACATAGACCAGTTCACCGGGGCTGTCGAGGAAGGATCCACTGGCTGTGATATAAAATCCATCTCCACTTCTGACACTCATGTTACCAAAATTACCGGTCAATAGTCTGTCGCCGATGATCTTTTTCCCTATTCGTTCAAATTCTTCACGATACATTCGTTACACCTTTTTGCACCACAATAATCTTTAGCATATTCGACACACCAGGCATGACAGAGTCGGTACTCCTTGTTTTCCGGCACCAATACCTCTTCAAAACGCGCTTTTAACGCCGCACCCTTCTCAGGAATGCCAGCACACCCACAGATCCGTTCAGTATAGGCATCAATCACATAACTGGGTCGATTGAGAGCATAACAGAGGATACTGTCTGCCGTCTCCGGACCCACCCCATGAAGAGAGAGCAACCATTCCCGCAATTCCGACAGGGACATCTTTTCCAGAACAGAACGGCCACCGACATCACGAACAGCCATAGAAAGCGCCCGGAGACGCTGGCTCTTTATACGGAAAAATCCCGTACAGCGAATTGCTTCCTCAAGCTCCGAAAGAGAAAGAGAGAGAACTCCCTCAAGTGAACAGCAGTCAAGAACGTTGAGATTATCAAGGGCCCGCTCTACATTTTCCCACTTTGTCTGCTGAGTGAGAATCGCGCCTATCATGACCTCTTCGGGCCCGCCCGGCCACCACGCAATCTCACCATAGCTCTCACGCAAAAGGCCGATAAGGGCAGGAAGCGGATCGGCAGCCGAACCTTTTTCTGCCATGCTTATTGATAATTATTGAATAAAAATTAGTCCAGAAGCGGACGAATCATTGATTCTAGCGAAGAAGCCGGGGTAACACCCTCAAGACGCTTTTCCATCTTTCCATCTTTTTCGATTATCAGAGTTGGAACAACCTGAATACCATATTTCATCGCCATCTCCATATTCTGGTCCACATCGATCTCCTTAATCTCAATAGCGTCACCAAAAAGTCCCTTCAGTTCCTCAAGAATTGGTGTCTGCATCTTACACGGCCCACACCATTCTGCGAAGAAGTCAATGAGTACTGGTTTTCCCATATTATTTCCCTCCTGAGGGTCTGGCATAAAAAAATATAAAAGTTGTTATTAGGGCCGGTTATCCGGCTATGTTCAGACATCTTACCTGAAAATGACAAACCCATTTAAAATGAAAATCACTTCGTGATTTATCATCAAACAGCGCCTGAAATGTTTATTTCAGGCATCTTTTCTTGAGAGAATCGCCATGATGATCTTTCCGTATGCAGGACGGGTGATTGTAACACCAATCAGCACACCTAAGATCGTGATAATGGCAAATCCTTTGAGCGACGCAAGATCCATGACCGCAAGCGGCAGCATGGCAATAACCATCGTCGCTGCTGAGATCATAATAATCCCAAATGCACGCTTGAGCCGGCTCTGATAAATGCTCGGTGAGGGCACCTTTCCTTCATGCAGCACTTCATCGGTGATAACGACCAGTTGATCGATACCAGTACCAAGAACCGCAATCAGGCCGGCAATACTTGCCAGATCCAGTTGCTGAATGTAGCGTGCAATGCCCAACAGGATGACAATCTCAGCAATGTTGGTGCAGATCATCGGAATGACCACCAGGGGCTCACGGTACCGGTAATAAACCATAACCGCAACACCCGCAAGGGCCAGAAGTCCCGCGAGCACGCACATCATCTTGAAATATTCACCCAGACTTGCCGAGACCTGTCCGGACCCGGCTATCTCCACATCAACCGGCAGGGCACCGGCGCGCAGGTGGATCTCCAGTTCCCGTGCCTTCTCCATGCCATCAGTTCCGGCACCGGTAGATGCTGAAAGTTCACGAACAGTACCGGTGCGAAGCTTTGAGGCAAGATCCGTGGAGAGCGGCGCCGTGTAAACCATGTTGCCATCCAAGAACATCATCAGTTCATGTGCTTCAGGGTTCGTCGTCGCGCCATACTGAATTGCTCCGTCCTTGAAAGCCTGAGCACCCTCAGGACTTAGCGTAAAGCCAACGCCCCAGGAGTCACTACCCGGCGGATACTGGGTTGGTTTCGAGACACTGGTCACCGCATCGCCATAGAGAACATGATCAGACTCGTTGCCGGTTGTCGCAATCCGAATCTCAAACTTCCCCTGTGAACCAACGATATCCTGTGCCGTGTTGATATCAGCACCGGCAAGTTCAACCCGCATATACCGGGAAACACCACTTGAACTGGTAATCGTATTGAATCTGGCATCTCGTGTTCCAAGCGTGTTGACCTTCTCCTCAAGAATACGCTTGACAACATCGGCTGTGTCTTCAGATACGCCCTGCTCATAAGAGACCAGTTTTGCGCCAAGACCAGCAAATATCTCAGCCAGTTCGTCCTCAGGAATCAGTTTTTGTATCTCCAGTCGATCTTCCGAGATGACCTCAACCGGTGCATCTATCGTAGTGGAAAGATCTGTTACGAACTGATCCAATGGTGTCGTAGACGTAAACCTGACCACCTCAGCATCGTAAGATAGCTGAATCCAGGCCCCTCCTTCGAGATCAAGACCAAGCTGTAGGTTTCCTTCCGCACCATTCCCAAAGTTCGGCGGCAGAATATAGATACTTGCAATCGCAAAGATCACAAGAGCGATCATCACCAGCACATGCCAGTCAGAGATCATCTTCTTAAAAACCGAATCGTCGTCTGCCATTATTTACCACCTTTCCGGGTATCGCCCTTTCCGGCGAGATAATTCTTCAGAATACCGGCATTTAGCATCCAGGTGTTCATCAGATCAACCAGCAGGCCAATGAGTAAAACGGCTGAGATATCACGTATGATAGTAACCTGACCAATAGCCGATACCAGAAACATCATGAGCACCGCAGCAAGTGTCGTAGTTGTCATGATGATACCCGTCTGGAACGCCCCTTCGAGCTTATCTTCCAGTTTGCCCTTTCGTTTCAGCAGTTTCGAGGTCAGCAGAATATCACTGTCCACCGAATAACCGATAAGCATCAGAAGTGCGGCAACGGTCCCGAGAGAGAGCGTAATACCCAGCACATCCATGAATGCTGCAGTAATAACAATATCAGAAAACGCTGAGAGCACAACCGCTACGGATGGCACAACCAACCGGAACGCGACAAAGACCACAATAGCCATACCGATGAACGAAAAGAGAAGTGCCCAGACGGCCTGAGACTGAAGGCTCTTTCCAAAGGTCTCTCCGATCTGATCGACCATCGCGTCAGGATAACGCGCGAGTGCTTTGCCGGTCAGTTCTCTGAAAGTATCGTCGTCAAGATAATCAAAGACGAGATATTTTCCTCCGTTAATGCTCTCACCGATTGATTGTAATGGATATCCGGCAAAATATGCCTCAATCTGGGCAGGCGTTTCATCTGTAAGGATAGTGATCGCCACACCTCCCACAAAATCAATCCCCGGTTCAACCGGCATGCCGGTTGTGAGCATGTTAAAACCAAGGAAACAGAGAGCGACCAACAGCAACGCGAGCGGCAAAGCAATCATCTGCTTTGGCTCATATTTGTTGACTGAATAGGTGAATTTCCCCATATACAAAAACATTGGAGTGAGAGCAGATTAACTCTTGGCAAACAGGACGGTATAACACCGGTATCTGGAATAAGCCATGATGATATGTTCGTACTATAAACAGTGAAAAAAATGTGTGATCACAGGAATACTACTGCGGAGATAAAAGGGGTAATCAGATACAATGAAAATAAGAACATATATAAGGAACAACTGTTGATGAACTAATATGAGAAAGCCGGCTGACCTTAAAAAGGAGATCGAGAAACGGGTCAGAAACTATCTGAAGCGTGATACCAGCGGTATTCGGCATGAACTGCTTTCAATCTTTACCCGGATGAAAGAGATTACCATTGATCAGGTTCACAAGTCACTGTCCCAAAAATTCGAGGTCAGTTACCAGTCAGTTGCATCAATGGTAGGAATTATTACCTCCCGGCTTGGGATTCTTACGTCACACCGTATACGTGACAACGACCGGACAACGTATGAAATTAAGCCACAGTATGCCGATCTTGTAGCGCGCCTGTTACACACAGGTCCAAAAAAGAGTGGCAATTCATAGGCCCGGATACCTACCTGCATCAAAACTTTTTTTATTCCCTATTCTGAAGTATCTGAATACGAATGGTTACTGAGACAAAAAACACAACAAAACGCGCCGGGAGGATTGTTGTTGCAGGAGACGTGGAGGCTTATATCAAAGAGCGGGGCTGTGATTTCAGGGTTTGCACAACCTGCGGAGGTCCGGTTCTTCTGTCAACTGATGTAAAACCGCCCAAGCCAAATGATCTCGAACTCTATGTTGGGGATCAGATCCTCTATGTCTCGGTCTATCAGGCACCCTACATCGATATGATTGACATGGATATGGTGCCACGGTACTGCTATTATTGATAGCAACCAATCCTTTTTCCTATCAATACCTAAATACCAGAATTATTCACTGATTATTATGCCATATACTGAACTGGACCACACGGCAGATGTACTGGTACGGGTGACCGCCGGTTCTTTAGAAGAACTTTTTGAAGAGTCTGCCCGGGCCATGTTTGAGACAATGTACGGCGAGAATACCGCCCTCACAGAAGAACAGGATGTAACCGTCAGCGCCGATACAAAGGATGAACTTCTCTGTGCATTTCTCTCAGAATTTCTCTACTTAAGTGAAGTAGACGGCATGGTCTTTGGCAATGTTACCGTAACACTACACGAAAATATCTGTTCAGCAACAGTCCGGGGAACACCATTTATTCGGGAGAAGCACGCAGGGGGCACCGAAATCAAGGGTGTCTCTTATTCAGGCCTGACAATTAGGGAAGTTAATAATCATGTTGAAGTGGATATTCTCTTCGACGTATAAGACATACCATAAGTAATAATCAGAGGGATGAAAAAATGCTGAAAAATATCAGGCAGATCAGCGACGTCGAATGGGAACTCCCCATTGGTTCAGTCCCCGGCATGCATGTTCCCGGCCGGTTTTTCCTCTCAGAGGAACTCTTTGCGACCCTTGAGAATGGAGCACTTACTCAGCTTGCCAATATCGCGACACTTCCCGGCATTGTCAAATATGCCCTTGCTATGCCGGATATCCACTGGGGCTATGGATTTCCTATTGGCGGCGTCGGGGCCTTTACTGTTGACGAGGGAATCATCTCACCCGGCGGTGTGGGATTTGACATTAACTGTGGAGTTCGTCTTCTGACGACGCCACTTACCACTGCTGATCTGGGAAAAAAGAAGGATCTCATTCAGGCCCTGTTCAATACGGTGCCGACCGGTGTCGGAACCCGCGCAGAGAAAACCGTGAGCCAACACGACCTTGACGGCATAATGGAGCAAGGCGCCGGATGGGTCGTTGAAGACGGCCGGGGCCTTCCCGGGGATCTCGATCGCTGTGAGGATTTCGGGTGTATGAAGGAAGCATCAATCGAAAATGTAAGTGAAAAGGCACGAAAACGCGGCCTTCCTCAGTGTGGCACACTCGGATCGGGCAATCATTTTCTTGAGATTCAGAGGGTTGACACAGTGTATGATGAGACGGCGGCCAAAGCCTTTGGTCTGGCCCCGGACCAGATCTGCGTTATGATTCACTGTGGATCACGGGGCCTTGGGCATCAGGTTTGTACGGATCATCTGCGGACACTTGAGAGCGCCACAAAACGCTACCAAATCAGCCTTCCAGACCGCCAGCTGACCTGTGCACCGATTACAAGTCCTGAAGGCGAAGCGTACTTCGGAGCAATGGCGGCCGCGGCGAACTACGCCTGGGCCAACCGGCAGATTATCACGCATATGACCCGTGAGATCATCTCCGGGATGTTTGGCGTTGCCTACGAGGAGATGCCACTGGTGTATGACGTTACCCACAATGTAGCAAAACGTGAAGAGCATGTGACTGATGGTGTCAGGCAGGAACTGGTAGTACACCGGAAAGGAGCAACCAGGGCCTTTGGTCCGGACACACCCGGTCTGCCACCCGGCCTTAACACCATTGGTCAGCCAGTGTTGATTCCCGGTAGTATGGGCACGCCATCCTATGTCCTGAAAGGGACAGCCGGTGCCATGGAGAAGACCTTTGGCAGCACCTGCCACGGTGCCGGGCGGGTTCTGAGCCGTTCAACAGCAAAGAAAGAAGGAAATGGTGCAAAAATTCGCGCCAATCTTGCAAAGCAGGGAATTTATGTGAAAGCAACCAGCAACATGATCATCGCAGAGGAAGCACCAGAGGCCTATAAATCAAGCAGCGCTGTCGTAGATGTGGTCCATCGGGCTGGCATCGCAGAAAAAGTCGCCAGAATTCGTCCGGTCGGGGTGATCAAGGGATGAAACCAAAAGCCGGACTCTGCTGGGATACCCCCATACCTTTTCAGCGGTATATTGAAGAAAGTGGCGTTCTCTGTGAGCATATTACGCCTCAGATACTTTGTGCACCGTTTTACCGTGGCAGACTCATGACCTTTGTGGTTCCGACTGGTTTCGCTCATCCTGCCTATTCCAGCCTTTTGCCTGCCCTACGGATCTCGTCCGATCGCATCGAACGATTTGTGAAAAAGGGCGGGAATATCCTAATCTTTGGTGCGATGACATCTGATGAACGGGCCTACGACTGGGTACCATTTGACCTGATCTATACACACGCATACTTTTCTGCCAGCGTTCAGGCCCACGAAAAAAACCCACATGCCGCAATTATTGATGATTTCGACGGGAGCAATCTGGACTGTGACGGCCATTTTTCGTCTGAAAAAGCGACACCCCTAATCAGCACAGAGGATGGTAATGTTGTGATGCTCTCCTATAAGCATGGGGAAGGTACCTATCTCGTGACCAGCATTCATGAGTACCCTTCACGAAAATTCCTGCTGGAATTCTGTACCAGTGAGAAGGAGACAATCTTTTAAGGATTAAGTGTGTACTGAAAAAACAGGTACACACTATGAACGAATACAAAATATGCAGTGATGCAACCGCAGAGGATCTTGAGGCCATTGCCATGGCGTTCCATGAGATTGTCCACCGCCTTCCCATCACTGCCCGGTCGCGCAACTGTCCGGGCATCAGAATCGAAAAAGGAGCGGTACAGGATCATGCCTACTCGGGCCCGGTACTTGAAGAGGCAATCCAGACCAATACTATTCTTAGGAAGTCCGCCCCATCCGGCCCTTATTCCGGCATCCCGGTCGTAGTTGCACCGATTCGTGACCGGGCCGGCGAGGCAGTCGCTGCGATAGGAGTGGTGGATATATCCGGAATGTTTGATCTTGCAGATCTGATGAACCTCCAGTCAAACGTGACCAAAGAGGTCTGCGGCGCCGATCCGTGCCCACTTCCCGGAGAGCAGATTGGTTCAAAAAGGTAAAAAGGGCACTGGACGGGCTTTTGACGTGCTGGCCATCCTGGACAGAGCAACAGCGCCGGTTCCGGGAGAGAAAATAAGTCAGGCCCTGAACATTTCACGCTCAGCGGTCTGGAAACATAGCAAAGAACTGGAGAGCTATGGGTACACGATTACCACCTCCCGTCAGGAGGGCTACCAGATAACAGGCCGGACCTCACTGCTTCTCCCCTACGAGATTCGGCGGCACTGGCAACCCGGCATGATACCATGGTCACTCTTCTGGTCAGAACATCTGGACTCCACCATCAGCGAAGCCCGGCGCCTTCTTTCCTCTGCCGGTACAGCGGCATGTGAGCGGACTCTCATTGTAACCGAAGAGCAAGGCGCGGGCCGGGGCAGAAACGGCCGGGAATGGTCCTCACCACCGGGCGGCATCTGGATGAGTCTGATTCTCTGCCCAAAAATACCAATGGAACACTTGTTTCTTGTGACCTGTGCCTCATCGGTCGCGCTCACAGAAACGCTCCGGAACGTCTGCGGCCTTACTGCTGAGATTAAATGGCCCAACGATCTCCTGATAAATGGGAGAAAAGTGAGCGGCACACTCGTTGAGATCATGGCAGAACCAGACCGGATCAACTCCTGTATTCTGGGTATCGGAATCAACGCAAATTGCAAACTTACTACTCTTCCGAAGACCTCGGCGTGGAAACCGACAACTCTTGAGGCAGAAACAGGGGCACCGGTGGACCGGGCTCAAATCGTCGCGGATTTCATGGAACGGTTTCTGCACTGGTTTGCCCTGGCAGAACAGGGCGACTCTGAGGTACTGCTTGAGAGATGGAACCACAACCTCGCCCTCCTTGGGGCAAAGATTGCAGTGCATTCCCCCGGAGAAACTATTGAAGGCACCATGCTGGGAACAGCACCAAACGGCGCTCTCATCGTTCAGACACCGGAAGGCAGCATCCGTGAGGTGCTCACTGGTAGTCTTGAACAACGAAAATAGGGACGAGAAATATTACGAGTAACATTACATTTTTACTTTTTCGGGCGTCTCTACAACAAACCTCATCTCTTGTCAACCACAATATTATTTCCAGGTTGACATGTACGGGGACGAAGAGAAAAGCCGTTCAATAATCCAGAGTGCACTATTTGTCGCACTTTTAGCAGTCAGTGGGTGGATAGCCATACCATTGGGGCCGGTTCCGTTTACGTTGCAGTCACTCTTTGTGCTCCTGGCCGGCGCGGTGATGGGGCGGCGTGGGGCGATACCCGTGGCCATCTATCTTACCCTTGGGGTGATGAATCTGCCCGTCTTTCACAACGGTCTTGCCGGTATCGGGGTGTTACTTGGTCCATCCGGTGGATTTCTGCTGGGTTTTGTTCCGGCAGCGTACTGTGTGGGCATCGGCTATGAACAGGGTAAAACCTGGACGAAGATCACCGGGTTATGCGTGGGAATGATTCTGATTTATGGTTGTGGCTTAGCCTGGCTGATGATATCGACAGGAATGGAACTATGGGGAGCTCTGCTCGTTGGTGTCATTCCATTCCTTATCGGTGACGCAATAAAAATCGTCGCCGCCTATGCAATAGCAGATAAACTCTCATGATAACGATTACCTATCTTCAGCATACGGTTCTGGATATCCCATCTCTTTCTATACCAAAAGGGCAGACTGCTGTCATCGGACCAAACGGAGCCGGTAAATCTACCCTTCTACGCCTGATAGCCGGCCTCGTCCTTCCGGAATCCGGGAATATTTCCATCGACGATACAAATCCACGGACCTGTACAATAGGATATGTCAATGAATTCCCGGAGCGAAACGTTGTCTTCACGCGGGTTTTTGATGAGATTGCCTCTCCGCTGCGATTTTTATTTTATCCTTGTGCCAAAACTGATGAACGAGTCCGAAACATCGCAGCACAGACTGGTATTGCCCATCTGCTGAAACGGCGCATCAGTGATCTGTCCGGCGGCGAGATGGTTCTGGTCGCCCTTGCCACAGCACTGGTGGCAGGTCCTGAGGTACTGGTACTTGACGAGGTAGATTCCCATACCGACCCAAAAACGACCGACGCACTTAATGCGCTCCTTCGCTCATCCGGCGTGCCATACTGTATACGGTCCACCCAGCAGATGGACGTGGCAGCACAGGCCGATCAGGTGATCATGCTTGAAAACGGTCGTGTTACCGACAGTGGGGCACCAGAGGCGGTCTTTGCCGGGCGTGGGACAACCTGTTTCTATCCGGTTTCATGGAGGTTTGCCGCGTGGAAATAATTCTGGACGGGGTGACA
The DNA here is from genome assembly GCA_964491505.1 of uncultured Methanomicrobiaceae archaeon. Lineage (GTDB taxonomy): Archaea > Halobacteriota > Methanomicrobia > Methanomicrobiales > Methanomicrobiaceae > CAZBGM01. The sequence continues at coordinate 16,361 of CAZBGM010000006.1, forward strand.
TATTCACGGGGTTCCTTCTCACTCCAAGCAACCGGTAGATTCACAAGAGGTCTTCATCTCATTTCAGGACCGGTTGGCAGTGGGAAATCGACACTCTCCCAGCTTATTGTCGGTCTTTTGCCGCCACAACAGGGAACAGTTTGCCTGCCGGAGAATGCACGGTCTACCCTTTCGTTTCAGTTTCCCGAACATCACATAACCGGATGGACCGTCGGGGAAGAGATTGAAAGCTGGGGACATAATAAAGAGGCCATCTGTAGTGAAGACGAACGAATCCCACCTCTTCAAACAGCAGTGAGCGATCTCTCACGTGGTGAGATGAAACGACTCCATCTTGCCTGCTTACTGGCAAAAGACTGGGACGTGATCATTCTGGATGAGCCGTTTGCCTCGCTGGACTGCCGGGAAAAAACCCGGCTGTGCCGTCGCCTGGAATCATTGCAGGAAACCGCCATTGTGCTGATTTTCACTCATGAACAGGTCCATCTGCCCCGGGTCTCATATCTCTGGGAGATGGATGGGGGAATTCTATCCTGTTGTGGTCCTGTCCCTGAGGGAATCTCTTCGTGGCATAATCCACCGTTCCATATCAAAAAGGCCCTCTCCCGACAGGTTCTTCCAAAAAATATCACCGTGTACGATGCACTGGAGGCGTTATGCAGGATCCCAGACTGAGACTTACATCAACGCTTCTGCTCTCCGCTGCTGCGTTTGCATCTCTTTCAGGTGCTGCTCTGGTCTTTGCCTGGTGGCTCGTATTCTCGAAACGGAGTGAATCTCTTCCCGGAATAAAACCAGGCATTGTTCTGGTCGTAACAATTCTTGTTGTCGGATTATTCACCACTCTTACTGGTGGGGACGGACTCTCGTATATTCTAAGGATGGGAGTTGTCGTGCTCATTGCATCCTGGGCACTTTCAGAATACCGGGATGGTGACGGAATCGATACCGCCGTCTGGGCCCTTGGCACGAAAAACGGCTTTGACCTGGGTCTGACCGGAGAACTTGCCATCCTTTCGATGCGGCGGATGTATATTGAATATGCCACCGCCAGAAAGGCCATTCTCATGAAAGGAACTGGTACCACCATAACCTTCCAGCAGCATATTCGAATACTTTCAATGCTACTCGTTCGGGAATTTTATGCCAGTCCGTTGCAGGCAGCTGTACTGGCCCGGCGGGGGTATTCTGGGGGTGCAATGGTCTGTCCGGGCTTCTGCAAAGGGCCAACTGACCGTATAGCAACAATCACAGCTTTGTTCGTCTTTTTGGGAATGCTCGCAATTTCGTGAACTTTTTATAGTCCAGAATCGAATAATAAACAAGATATTAATCTATAGTATGTACGTATTTCCTCTACGGAGGGGTGATTTATGAGTTCTTTCAATCCTGTAAAAATAACCGACACTACGCTTCGCGATGCACATCAGTCCCTGCTTGCGACAAGGCTAAAAACAGAGGATATGATCCCACTCGCACAGGTGATCGACGGCGTCGGATTTTTTTCAGTTGAGGCATGGGGAGGAGCAACCTTTGACAGTTGTATCCGCTACCTCAACGACGACCCCTGGCAACGTTTGCGGGACCTCAAAGAGGTGCTCGTCAAAACCCCGATTCAGATGCTCCTTCGGGGACAGAATCTCGTAGGATACCGCCACTATCCGGACGATGTTGTCGAAAAGTTTGTGACTGCCGCAGGCAGAAACGGGGTTGACATCTTCCGGGTCTTTGACGCACTCAACGATATCCGCAATATGGAAAAGTCAATGGAAGTGGTCAAAGATATCGGTGCACACCTCCAGGGAACGATCTGCTATACAACAAGCCCCGTCCACTCAACAGAGAAATTCATAGAGCTTGCTCATGAACTCTACGCAAAAGGGTGCGACTCCATCTGTATCAAGGACATGGCCGGCCTTATCATGCCGGAAGATGCCCGGGCGCTTATCACCGGCATTAAAGAGACGATTGATATTCCTATTGATCTCCACTGCCACTCCACCAGTGGCATATCATCGATGAGTTATCAGACAGCAATTGAGGCGGGGGTAGATATTCTGGATACGGCCATGTCTCCCTTTGCTCTTGGTACCTCACAGCCTCCGACCGAGAGTATCGTCGCAAGCCTTCAGGGAACGGATCGTGATACCGGCATCGATCTCTTCGCTCTGCGTGAGGTCAAAAACGCAGCACAGGCCATCCGCAACAAATATGCCGGCCTTATCGACCCGATCTCCGAGCGGGTAGACAGCGACGTGCTCCTCTATCAGCTTCCGGGCGGGATGATTTCCAACCTGGTCTCACAACTCAAAGAGCAGAATGCCCTCGATAAACTCGAAAAGGTCCACAAAGAGATTCCCCATGTCCGTGAGGACCTTGGATATCCACCGCTTGTTACCCCAACCAGCCAGATTGTGGGCACCCAGGCAGTCTTTAATGTGCTGATGGGTGGACGATACAACACGATCACCCAGGAAGTCAAAGACTATGTGAAAGGCCTGTATGGGCACCCACCCGGCCCGATATCAAGTCACATCCGGACAACAATTATTGACGGTGAAGAGCCCTTTACCGGCCGGCCGGCAGATCTACTGGAGCCAATATATGAGATAATGGCAGCAGAAGCCAGAGAACAGGGACTTGTCACAAAGGACGAAGATATTCTCACCTACATTATTTATCCGGCAATCGCTCCTTCCTTTTTGAAAGGCGAACGGACACCGGAACCTATCCCACAGAAACAGGTCGCGGGCAGCACGAATGCCGCATCTAACGGCGTGCCAAGCCAGATGGAAGTCGAGGTAGACGGCGAAGTCTTTGAGGTCCGCATCCTTTCGGTTGAGGGCAGTGAAGTGGCACAGGCAGAAGCAAGTACACGAAAACGCCCCCGTGGTGATGTTCCGGGCGGTGCTTTCAGCACAATGCAGGGAATGGTCCTGAAGATCGAAGTTGAGGTTGGTGCTGAGGTCAACCGCGGTGATGTGCTGGTTGTCCTTGAGGCTATGAAAATGGAGAACCCTATCTACGCACAGAAGAAAGGTGTTGTTAAAGAAATCTATGTCGGGGTTGGGGACACCGTCACCAGTGGTGAAGTGCTTCTGGTGATTGAATGAGCTATTTTGAGAAGGTTCTCATTGCAAACCGCAGTGAGATTGCCATCCGGGTCATGCGTGCCTGCAGAGAACTGGGCATTCAGACTGTTGCTGTCTACTCAGAACCGGATAAAAACGCCCTACACGTCAAATATGCCGATGAGGCATATCTGCTTGGCGAGGCACACCCTTCTAAAAGCTACCTGAATATCGACAAAATTATCGAAATCGCCCATGAGTCAGGTGCCGAAGCAATCCATCCCGGCTATGGATTTCTTGCAGAGAATGCAGGATTTGCAAAACGTGTTACAGATGAGGGCCTGACCTTTATCGGCCCCTCATGGAAATCTATCGAAGCCATGGGGTCGAAGCTTGTCAGCAAGAAGATGATGATGGACGCCGGTGTGCCGGTGCTTCCCTATACCGAAGAGGGCATCACGTCTCTTGAAGAGGCAACCGTAATTGCCGAAGAGATTGGTTATCCGGTCATCGTGAAGGCAAGTGCCGGTGGCGGCGGCATCGGCATGCAGATTGTAACCCGAGAGTCTGAACTTGCTCCGGCGATTGAGAAGGGCATGCGGATTGCTGCATCGGCTTTTGGGGACCCAACAGTCTTTCTGGAGAAGTATCTGGTCAAGACACGTCATATCGAGTTCCAGGTACTGGCGGATAAATACGGCAACGCAGTCCATCTCTATGACCGGGAATGCTCCATCCAGCGACGCCATCAGAAACTGGTAGAGGAAGCACCCAGTCCCATTATGACCGACGAACTCCGGGAAAAGATGGCGGCGACATCTCTGAAGGTTACAAAAGCCGCGGAATATTATAATGCCGGCACGGTTGAATTCCTGTATGCTGACGGAGAGTATTATTTCATGGAGATGAATACCCGCCTTCAGGTTGAACATACGGTTACTGAGATGGTGACCGGGATAGATATCGTTCGCCAGCAACTGGCAATTGCTGCCGGTGAAAAACTCTCGTTTACTCAGGATGACGTTGTACTACGGGGAAATGCCATTGAGTGTAGGATCAATGCTGAAGATCCACTGAACGAGTTTTCGGCAGACCCGGGTAAGATTGTCCGGTACCGGAGTCCGGGTGGTCCGGGTATCCGGGTTGACTCAGGGATTCATATGGGTTATACGATTCCGGCGTCCTATGACTCGATGATCTCAAAACTCTGTGCCTGGGGAACAACACGTGACGAAGCGATTGAAAAAATGCGCCGGGCGATCTTTGAATATGTAATTATCGGTGTTAAAACCACTCTTCCGATGCATAACGCCATTATGAACGATGAATATTTCATTACTGGCAATACTAACACCCATTTCCTAAAAGAAGAGCATGTGAGGCGCAATCTTGGCCGGTATCTTCGCGAGGAGGAGGCACGGATGGAAACTCTTGCCTCATCGCTGAGAAATCCGAAGGAGAAAGTGGCGATTGCAGCAGCATTGAGTGTCTATGGCGCGATGAAGAAATAGAAATTTCCAACGTTTTTCCCCTTTTTTCTCAGAGATCTTCTGAATTTATTTCTTGCCGATTTTACCGATTCAGACCGATATGAGAAGGTTTATACGATTCAGTGTCGTTGTCATTATGCACTTTTTGTGTAGACAAGTGCTGCCGTGGCCTAGTCGGTTAGGGCGCCAGACTCATAGGGTAATTTAGTCACTTGGGGCGCTTAACATCTGGGACATCTGGAAATCGTGGGTTCGGGTCCCACCGGCAGCATTTTTACGCAGGGTACAATGTTCCTTTACGATTTGGAGTGTTTTACGCGATTTTCAAAATTATATAGAGCATGCCTAAATGTCTATTTTTCACAACTATATTTTTATCTTTCCAGTAAGGAAAACATGCCACCACGGCGCGCTTTCGCCCCCTCGAATAGTGAAGTTATAATCTTCACGGATTGGCTCTGACAGAAACCTGTTTTGAAGAAAATTAACATCTATTACCCAGCAGAAGAAGAATTCATCTGTGCACCGATTCCGGCAAAGGCTTTTTTTACGCCATTACGTACTTACTTTTTTGTTTCAAGCTCTTAAAACGATTATTTTACAAACAATAAGTTGGTTGGAATTTATAAAAATATTGTGCCAATGAATAAAAATATGACAAAAATCCCGGTCGGGCGTGATTAACGTCCATACGTAATCCCTTTTTTTATTTGAAGCTTTTTGCACAGTTTTCACGAAGTATCATTTAGAGTTGAAATAAATAAAGATTCTGGCTGTTATAGTATGGTACGGAAAATTAATTTTCGTGTCTTAGAACGCATCTATGGGCGTGTTTTTTCCCTCGCGCAGAACCGATTTTCTGAGATCGTCAGTTTTTCGGATCATGCGGCACTCATTTTTTTGAAAATAAGATCTGCCGGTCAAATTGCATGATTTCATCATCACATCAAGGTTAATAAGTATTAACCTTCATCCCAAAATGACACATTTCACAATTCCTCTCTGATCCCGTTTTACCCGGATCGGACGGACAGATCCGGCAATGGGAACGGAGAGCGATTGAGCCTTCATTCACAATTTTATCTGGTAAATTATGATTCTTATCCGTAGTGCCACTATCAGTGACGATCAGAGTGTCAGGACCAGCAAAGTCAACCGGAGATCTACTGAAGTGAAAGGGACCTCCAATGATAAGAGAGAAGGAAGACCTGCCAGGCTCCCACTACCTCCGGGTTGTTGGACCTATCAGAATGGTTAACTCTATGGGGGAGGTTGTGTCATAAGAGTTAACAAAATAGATTTTTCAGGTTTTTGATATTTTTATGGGGGGAAAATCACATTTAACTGGTGATTAGACCCTCTGTACAAAGGTCTAATTAGACCCTCTAAAATTTCCTTTTTTTCCCGGTTACGTATCGGGTTTTCCAATGGTATTGTAAGAGGGTTAAAAATATGGATGTACAGCAACCGTTGTAAAAGGACGTTTTTAACCCTATTAAAAAATTTCCTTTTTTTCCCGGTTACGTATCGGTTTTTTTAATGGTATTGGAGCATGGGTTAAAGATACGGATGTACAACACCCGTAGGACGGGTAGTAGTTTTAACCCGTAAGTTCATCGGATCTCACCTATGATCTCCTTTGATCGGCCAGACTCTTCAGCGGCCAATAACACCTACTGGATTGACACGTGTCAAGGGGTATGAGTATGGTGAGTGAAATCGACTGGAGTTTAATGGTGATCACACATACTGCAATGGTTACTGGTATCCCATGGGCTGACAACCATCTTTCGTCATCTTATATTTTCACAGAGATTGCCATTTGACTATCTTCACAGAAAAATCAAATATTATCCTGTCTGCTGATTGAGACCGGCTTTCACAACCCCCAGCACACCCATCGCTTCACCAAGTTCCAGCCGCTCAGTCTGCCTGTGTTCGTCGTACACCCCAACCGAGAGATTCAGCACATCCAGCTCAGGGAACGCCTGCCGGATATTATACGCATCTGCAATCCTCCCCTGCGCAACCTGCATTGGATACCCCGCCGCTTCTGACGTTTCCAGAAACCATGCAATAAATTCTCTCCTGGCAGGAAATTACTGCATATTTTCCGTGAACAACACTGGAAGCGATCCGAACAACGAACACATGATGGAGCGGGTCAATAAGGGACTGAAACGGAGGTACAGGGTTGCAGGAGATTTCCCAAATGAAGAGTCGCTCCTCAGGCTGGTCGGATCCATCCTGATGGATGTGAATTAGTAGTGGTAACTGGCAGAAGGTATTCCTCGATGGAGACTGATGATCAGAGAGGGATATAGAGTTCTGCGAATTTACAGCATATTGAGGCGTTACCTGAATGTTCCCTTCCAGAGGCCTCCACTTTAATATAATCCTGCTGCCAAATAGCAGATAACATAAGAGAAGGCGATCAAGATCACAGAATAAGGAAGAATTTAAGGAAGAATACTCATTGTTTCAAACAGACTGATCTTCAGAAGTTCTTAGTTTTGTTTGCATGTTGGTCAAACTAACATGACTAAGAACACACATATTTCTTGTGACTGTCAAAGTTGGGGTACAGAAAAAATATCGTATGTGTGACCATGGACAAAAAACCTCAAATAGGGCAGATTGGTACTAACCCACTTCGAGATGAACTTTTCAGTGGGGTTCACCTGGCTCACCATGCAAAGGAGACTGCCTTCTCACACAGGATAGATACCAGACAAAAGTATGATCCCCTCCTTCCACGACTTGCTGATAACGAGAAGATTCTGCTGGAAACTCACGATCTGCTGTACACCGCCATCGAGGCGAATCGCCGGATTTCTCCTGCAGGTGAATGGCTATTAGATAATTTCTACCTTATTGAAGAACAGATAAGGACTGTTCGTTGCCATCTCCCTGAAGGATACAGTAAAGGACTCCCTCACCTGGTAAATGGACCGCTTGAAGGATTTCCCCGGGTTTACCATATCGCCAGAGAATTAATCGCTCATAACGACGGGAGAATTGATACTGAAAGCCTCTTTGATTTTATCGATGCATATCAGAGTGTCACTCCTTTGCTACTCGGAGAACTTTGGGCCATACCGACCATGTTCAGACTCTCTTTGATAGAGAATCTGCGTAGAGTAGCCGATATTATCTCCGCAAACATACGTGACCGCGACTCTGCAGGCCATTGGGTAGATCGGATGACCGAAGTTGCCAGAAAAGATCCAAAAAATCTGATCCTGGTTATTGCAGATATGACACGATCAGATCCACCCATGACCAGTGCTTTTGTCGCGGAAATGGTCCGAAAGTTGCAGGGCAGGGCAGGAATGCCCTTATTCCCCGCCACCTGGATAGAACAGAGACTTTCTGAGAGAAACCTGACCGTTGAGCAGATGATCAATGCAGAGACACAGGCACAGGCTGCTGATCAGGTATCTTTCAGGAACAGCATATGCAGCCTTCGTTTCCTTGATTCGATAGACTGGCGTGAGTTCGTAGAGCGGCTGAGTATTGTCGAGCACACCCTTCGAAGTGATCCTGCCGATGAATATGCAGCCATGGACTTTGAAACCCGCGACCGGTACAGGCATGTGGTTGAGGAGATCGCAAAAAAGGGATGTTTCTCCGAAGATGATGTTGCAGGAAAAGCAGTGGAACTTGCCAATGAGAGCCGGAGCAGCAGGGACGGGGGATTCCGGGCATCTCATATAGGTTATTATCTGATAGACAAAGGAAGAGCCTCTCTTGAAGAAGCACTCTCATTTCATCCTCCTGTTATGGATCGGATCAGAAAATCAGCATATACCCATTCCCTTCCCCTGTATTTCTGCGGGATCCTGTTTATAACTTTCATCGTGGCTTTTTTGGGGTACACAAGGCTTACTGCCTACGAATGGTTTGTTGCTCTGCCCCTCCTGGTCCTTCTCCTGTTTCCGGCCAGTCAGGCTGCAATAGCAGTTATTAACTGGTTTGTTACTCTCCTCGTCACTCCTGTTCTACTCCCGAAGATGGATTATTCAAAAGGGATACCAGAGGAGCGGAGAACCATAGTCGTTATACCGACAGTCCTCTCAAGTCCTGGAGACGTTCAGGGACTCTTGGGTTCACTTGAGATCCGGTACCTGGCAAATCGGGACGATAACCTGTATTTTACCTTGCTGACTGATCTTCGGAACGCACATGCTCAGGAGCTGCCCGAAGATGCGGAGATCGTCGATCTGCTTGCAGCCGGAATTGAAGATCTGAACAGGAGATACCGGGGCGATAAGCCGGATGCCTTCTTTCTCATGCACCGGTCCCGGACCTGGAATGCGGGTGAAGGGGTCTGGATGGGGTATGAGCGGAAAAGAGGGATCCTCATGGCATTCAGTACCTTTTTGTTTGACAAAGGGAAAAACCCGTTCTCACGTATCGTTGGCAATCAGGAGATCCTGACTGACATCAAATATGTGATATCCCTTGATACAGACACACGCCTCCCACGAAATAGTGCAAGAAGACTTATCGGTGCGATCGCACACCCACTCAACCGGCCAGTACTGGATCCGGTAACCGGGGTGGTCAGGAAAGGATATGGAATTCTCCAGCCCCGTGTCGCCATCTCTCTGTCAGAATCAGGAATTTCACGGTTTGTATCACTATTCGGGGGTGAGCAGGGTATTGATCCCTATACCCGTGCAGTATCTGACGTGTATCAGGACGCCTTTCATGAAGGGTCATTTATTGGAAAAGGGATCTATGATCTTGAAGTCTTCTCACGAACAGTTGTGGGGCGGTTTCCTGACAATCTCATATTAAGCCATGATCTGCTGGAAGGATGTTATGCCAGGACCGGTTTCGTCAGTGATTTACAGGTCTTTGAAGAGTGTCCGGTCAGTTATCTGGCTGATAGCAGACGGAGACACCGGTGGATCAGAGGCGACTGGCAGGTACTGCCATGGCTGCTGCCGTCCGTTCGGGACAAATCGTCAAAAAAACAGAGAAATCCGCTCTCACTCCTCTCACGATGGAAGATCTTTGACAACCTGAGAAGAAGCCTCGTAACGCCAATGACATTTATCTTCCTTCTCATCGCATGGACCTGCCTTACGGATCCCCTCTTCTGGACAGCCTATATCGTATTGTTGTGCCTGATTCCCCCGATAACTATCATCGGCTGGAAAATTATAAAAAAACCCATAGAACAGACTTGGAGACCGCATCTCCATACTATGCCCCGGGTTATCCGGGATCACTTAGCAGGGACTCTCGTTACTCTGGCCTTTCTCCCGTATGAAGCATATAATTCCCTTGATGCACTACTTCGGTCCTGCTGGCGGATGGTAGTTTCCCATTGTAATCTGTTAGAATGGACTTCCCATCAGGAGGTCGGGCGGAAGGGAACACACGGCCTTACGGGAACATACCGTGTTATGTGGCCGGGACCGGTAATCGGGGCCGCATTGCTCCTTGGAATGATCCTCATTCACCCATTTACGAATCTTGTTGTCGCCGTGTTTGCTCTTGTATGGATCCTTTCCCCGGCCATTGCATGGTGGATAAGCCAGCCAATAAAAACCCGGACCACCAGTCTTACCCCCGGGCAGGAACGTTTTCTACGGGTTATTGCACGACGGACCTGGCGTTTCTTTGAGACCTTTGTCACTGCTGAAAATCATTACCTTCCACCTGACAATTATCAGGAGCGGCCGGTTTTGGCTGTTGCCCACCGCACATCCCCGACAAATATCGCATTTTCACTTATCGCAAGTCTTACCGCGTACGACTTTGGGTATATTCCGATGAGTGAACTGATTGAGCGGACTCAGAATACCCTGACTACCATGGGCCAGATGAAGAGATATCGGGGTCATTTTTACAACTGGTATAATACCGTCACCCTGGAGCCATACCTCCCGCGGTATATTTCTACCGTCGACAGTGGCAACCTCGTCGGAGGTCTGCTTGTATTGAGACAGGGGCTTTTTGAACTTCCTCATTGTCCGGTTCTTTCGAAAAACTGTGCAGATGGTTTGTTAGATACACTATCTCTCCTCTCTGATGCGATAGATGCTGCCACAGAAGAGAATACGGGAGTGGTGCCGACATCAGTCCGGTCAATGATTGCAGACCTTAAAGACGGTGCAGCCCGGATGCCAGACTTGACTATCGAAGCCTTGAGACAGCTCTCATATCTTGACGGGATTGCATCAGAAGTACTGGCTGCACTCATTACCTGTCAGGATGATGAAGTCGGATGGTGGGCGAGAGCGACAAAACGACAGATCGAGACTCATGTAAAGGATTTTAACATCTTTACGTCATGGGCATCCGTGGGCAGTCCTCCTGACACGATTTGGGATGAGGTTCCGCAGGATCTGACACCGTCTCTCTCTTTGATCTGCAGAAAGCTTGAGGAGCTGAACAATCAGATCCCATCTGTCAGAGATGTCGCTGACATAAGGCAGGATCTTCATATCCGGATTGGTCCGCTGATGGATTGGCTTGATACGCACGGGGATGCGCACAGTGTCCCCGGTTCAGGTCACCAATGGCTAATTCAGACTCTTGAGGAGATGAAAACCTCAAGCGAGCGGGCAGAAGAATTCATCCTGTCGATATCGCCCCTTGCAGATCAGTGTAATACATTTTCCGAAATCGAGTATGAATTACTGTATGATCGGTCGAGTCATCTCCTCGCAATCGGATATAATGAGACTGATCTCCGGCGGGACAACAGTTTTTATGATCTGCTTGCATCAGAGGCACGACTCGTCAGCTTTATCGGCATAGCTCATAATCAGCTTCCTCAGGAGCATTGGTTTGCGTTAGGACGTCTGGTCACTACTATCGGAAGAGGGGAGCCCGCCCTTATCTCATGGAGTGGATCGATGTTCGAATACCTGATGCCACTCCTCGTGATGCCGACGTATGAGAATACCCTTCTCGATCGCACGTATCATGCAATCGTAGCCAGACAGATAGAGTATGGCCGCAAAATGGATGTTCCCTGGGGAATATCAGAATCCGGGTATAATATTACCGGTGTAAACATGAACTACCAGTACCGGGCATTTGGAATTCCGGGCCTTGGGTTCAAGCTTGGACTTGCCAGGGACCTGGTTATTGCTCCATATGCTGCGGCAATGGGACTGATGGTTAATCCGGCTTTGGCCTGTAGTAATCTCGAGAAGATGGAATCTCTGGGGTATGCGGGTGAGTATGGATTTTATGAAGCCGTAGATTTCACCCCGTCCCGGGTGCCTCCAGACAAGAAACACATAGTAGTACGGTCATTTATGGTACATCACCAGGGAATGATTCTGCTCTCTCTTGCCTATGTATTGTTACATCGTCCTATGCAGAGGAGATTTATGTCTGATCCAAGTCTTCGGGCAACCACGATGTTGCTCCAGGAGAAGATGCCCATGAACACACCGTTCTATCCGCATGCCCGGGAGGTCAGGGGAGTCCATAAAATAACCAAAGAATCAGAATCCCTGGTACAGATTTTCCAGACCGCAAATACTCCACAACCTAAGGTGAAACTCCTCTCGAACGGCAGGTACCATGTTATGGTAAGCAACAGCGGATCGGGGTATAGCAGATGGAACGATCTTGCCGTGACCAGATGGCGGGAGGATTCGACTGCAGATAACAGCGGAACCTTCTGTTATATCAGAGAACTGGCGAGTGGGGAGTTCTGGTCGAACGGGTATCAGCCCACCAGAAAAAGCCCCGATACCTATCAGGTGATTTTTCAGCAGGCCCGTGCAGAATTTCGGCGAAGGGACCGGGGTTTAGATACCCGTACTGACATCATTGTCTCTCCGGAAGATGATGTGGAACTTCGAAAGATACGAGTGACAAACCGGTCACTAATACAACGGACAATAGAATTTACCAGCTATGCTGAGGTGGTGCTGGCACCTCAGGGCTCAGATGAAACCCATCCGGCCTTTAGCAACCTGTTCGTCCAGACCGAACTGGTGCGGGAGAAAAATGCAATCCTCGCGACGAGAAGACCACGATCAGATGGTGAACGCCCCCCCTGGATGTTTCATCTGATGACCGTTCATGGCACTCAGGTAAGAAAGAAATCATTTGAGACAGACCGGTCAAAATTTATCGGGCGTGGAAATTCACTCTCAAGGCCGGTTGCCATGACCGATTCTTCTACTCTTTCTGATACTGCGGGTTCAGTTCTCGATCCGATAGTTGCTATCAGATGTACCATTACCTTAGATCCCCATGAGACAGCGGGTGTGAATATCTTCACAGGAATCAGTGAGAGTCGTGATGAATCAGTCGCACTGATCGAGAAGTACTATGAAGGATACATCACTGACCGGGTCTCAGAGATGGCCTGGACCCATACCCAGGTTATGCTCGGACAACTGAACATGACTGAGCGGGATGCACAGTTGTTTTGTACACTCACCTCCTCAGTCATCTATGCAAATCCCTCCCGGCGTGCAAGCCGGAATATACTTCTGAAGAACAGCCGGGGTCAGTCAGATCTCTGGGGGTATGGCATCTCAGGAGACATCCCGATAGTGCTGGTGAGGATACGGAACAGAAATCGGATCAGTCTTATCAAAAAGATGGTGCAGGCTCATGCATACTGGCGGATGAAGGGACTGGCGGTCGATTTGGTGATCTGGAATGAGGACAGGTCAGGATATCGGCAGGAACTGCAGGATGAAATCATGTGTCAGATGCCCCAGAGTTCTGATTCACTGATATTAAACCGGAAAGGAGAGATTTTTATCCGGCATCCGGAACAGATGTCAGATGAGGATCGTATCCTCATGCAGACCGTGGCACGGGTGATTATTTCAGACCGTTGGGGTACGCTGGCCGAACAGATTGAACGGGCGGGCTGGTGTGAGATTGCAGTCCCAAAGCTGCTCCCTGCCCTGACTCCGTATCCTGAAGCCGACGCCGGCCTCGATAATACAGGCGATGAACTACGCTATTTCAACGGTATCGGTGGATTTTCAGAGGATGGCAGGGAGTATGTCATCATCACGGGAAAATGGGAGGTAACTCCCGTACCATGGGTGAACGTCCTCGCGAACGAGAATTTCGGGACGGTCGTATCAGAGAGTGGCAGTGCGTATACCTGGAGTGAGAATGCTCATGAGTTCAGACTCACACCCTGGATGAACGACCCGGTTCTTGATCCCTCCGGAGAGGCGTTGTATATCAGGGATGAAAAGACCGGTATATTCTGGTCTCCTACCGCATTGCCTGTACGAGGGGCAAATCAATATGTAACCAGGCATGGGTTTGGGTATTCTGTCTTTGAGTATTGCGAACATGGGATAAGCACCGAACTGACCGTGTCTGTCTCCACGGGCGATCCGGTGAAGTTCATGTCTCTTCGGATCAGGAACCAATCGGGTCGTAGGAGACACCTGTCTGTCACCGGATATGTAGAATGGGTTCTCGGTGAACTCAGGTCGAGATCACTGTTGCATGTGATCACTGAAATTGATCAGATATCCGGAGCAATTTTTGCTAAAAATCCATATAACAGTGAATTTCCCGGGAGAGTAGCGTTTCTTGACTCTAATATACTGAATCGGACAGTCACCGGTGACCGGTGTGAGTTTATCGGGCGCAACGGGTCGCTCGAGAAGCCTGCAGCGATGGAGCAGGTCAGACTCTCAAATAAAGTCGGACCCGGCCATGATCCGTGTGCTGCAATGCAGGTCCCCTGTGAACTTACTGACGGAGAAGAACGTGAGATTATCTTTACGCTTGGTGTCGGCCGGGATAATGATGATGCACGAATGCTTGTCTTAAAAAACCGGGGAGTAGGACCTGCACGTACAGCGCTCACGGCAGTTAAAGAATACTGGAGCCAGACGCTTGGTGCAGTTACCATTACAACTCCTGACCGGTCGGTGGATCTGCTCGTCAATGGATGGCTTTTATACCAGACCATTGCCTCCCGGCTATGGGCACGTTCCGGTTTTTACCAGTCAGGAGGGGCATTTGGATTTCGGGATCAGCTGCAGGATGTGATGGCACTCATCCACTCCCGACCTGAACTGACAAGAAAACAACTACTCCTCTGTGCAGGACACCAGTTTGGTGAAGGTGATGTCCAGCACTGGTGGCACCCGCCATTGAACAGAGGGGTAAGGACCCACTGCTCTGATGACTACTTATGGCTCCCGTTCGCTACCTGTAGATATGTGCTCAGCACCCGCGATACCGGAGTGCTGGATGAGGAGATTTTGTTTCTCGAAGGGCGAAAGGTGCTCCCTGAGGAAGACTCGTACTACGATCTGCCGCATCAGTCAAAAACGTCCGCAACCCTGTATGAGCACTGCACCCGGGCGATACAGTTTGGGCTGAAGTTCGGGAAGCATGGTCTTCCTCTGATGGGGACCGGCGACTGGAACGACGGGATGAATCTTGTCGGTGCAGAGGGTAAGGGAGAGAGTGTATGGCTGGGATTTTTCCTCGTTGACCTTCTTATGCAGTTTCGTGAGATCGCAGAGCTCCACGGTGATCCCTCTTTTGCAGAATTCTGCGGAGTGAACGCTGATCGGATTCGCGAAAATCTGGAGAGAGATGGATGGGACGGGGGATGGTATCGTCGTGCTTATTTTGATTCAGGTCAACCACTTGGTTCTTCGGTAGACCCTGAATGTATGATAGATTCTATTGCCCAGAGTTGGGCGGTCCTCTCAGGAGTTGCTTCAGACGAACGGGCGAAAATTGCTATGGAGGCAGTAAAGGAGCACCTCATCCTACAAGATGACCGGCTGATAACCCTTTTCACTCCGCCATTTGATACTGCTCCTGTAAATCCCGGGTATATCAAGGGATATAACCCCGGTGTCCGTGAGAACGGGGGGCAATATTCCCAGGCTGCCATCTGGGTTCTGATGGCTTTTGCAGCGCTGAAGGATCCTCAGCAAGCGTGGGATCTGTTGCCGTTCCTAAGTCCAATTCACCATAGCAGAACGTCTAAGGATGTCAGGAAGTACCGGGCCGAGCCGTATGTTATTGCTTCTGATATCTATGCTGCCCCTCCCCATACCGGACGGGGCGGCTGGACCTGGTATACGGGGGCAGCAGGATGGATGTATACGCTTATCCTCGAATCACTCCTCGGATTACGGCTATCGGGGGATCTAATCAGGTTTGAACCCTGTATCCCGGTGGCTTGGAGATCGTATCAGATTGATTACCGATACCGGTCCACGATATATCATATCATGGTGCAGAATTCCGCTACGGGATCTGATGTCAAATCCGTTGTCATTGATGGGATTGATCAGGCTGACAGGAATATTCATCTGGTAGATGATCAGGGAGATCATCATGTCGTGGTGGTACTTGGGGTGTGAGGTAAATCATACGTGGATTGGAAATTCTCAATGCTGTCACTGCCGGGGAGAGGTACTCGGCCGTGACGATTGCGGAGGGTGCCTGTCAGGGAGACCCGGGTGCCCCCCAATCCCGAAAGATGACCTAAACGAGTGCGGCCACGAAAAATACGTAGGTATAGTGAACCTGCTTGGGAGGGGAACCCGAACGCCGCCCCGGTGTCGAGAGCCGGGTCACGGAAGTGATGCCACGCTATGAAGCCGGGGCGGTGCAGAAGGCATGTGGGAGTGAGAAGATCGGGTGCTGATGCCGGCATCGCATGATGCACGGGTTACGCAGATGATTAACGATC
>CAZBGM010000007.1:0-2653 GCA_964491505.1 uncultured Methanomicrobiaceae archaeon
GTAATGGTCTCATCCTTCAGAACTTTTTTCAGCGCCGGAAGGGCACGCTTATCGCCAATCTTCCCAAGAGCATGTGCTGCCTGGGCTTTCACTTTTGTCTTCGGATCGTTAAGGAGCGGAAGAAGCGGTTCTACTGCTCGCTCGTCGCCTATCAACCCCAGACCCCATGCAGCGCCTTTGCGCATCCACTGATCTTCGTGGGAGAGACGGTCAATCAATGGCTTCACAGCCCGGGGGTCACCGATCTGTCCCAAAGACCGGGCTGCCATCCACCCGACATCTACATAGGGATCATCAAGAGCCTTAATCAGCGGTTCAACAGCCTGAACCGCCCGTATTGCTCCCAGTGCCTCTGCCGCTTTCCAGCGAAAGGTCAGATCCTTCCTGGTCAGAAAAATAAGAAGGTTGTGAATTCGCTGATCCCGGTTGATCTCCGGCCCGTTCGAAAATGACACGGGTTCTTCATCAACGTCTGTCTTAAATAACATGAATTCGCTATAAAACAGCAATTGGTATCAGGCAGTATATAAAATTAATGAATTCTTCATTCAGTCAGAACCATGAAAAGAGATCAAACAGGGGCAAATTCAGTTATCTCTCAGAATAACGCAGGATTTGCCAGAACTGTAGCTATTACTTACTATTAAATAGAGAGAAAACTTTCTTATGTTTAATACGGAGGAAGAAGGAAATTGACAGAAAAGAGAGAAGATCATCCATTCTGCGAAGGTTTTGAAGCTTTTAGCAGGATGAATGCCTCAATCAAAGATGAGTTCTTCCAGACACTCCTGATGAATGCCAATCTCTGGATCACCGTCCTTTCACCGACGGGCTGTATTGAGATCTGGAATCATGCCGCAGAAAAGATCACCGGCTACACGGCGTCAGAAGTCCGGGGACCCCCTGCCGACAGATACAAAGGGAAGATCGTCAATAATATCATTCAGGAACAATCATGAAAGTCGTCGCATTCAACGGAAGCCCAAGACAGAACGGCAACACCAACCGACTGTTGGAGGAGGTCTGTGTCGAACTGGAAGCAGCAGGCATCAACACCGAGATCATCCGCATTGGCGGAAAACAGGTCCACGGCTGTACTGCCTGCATGAAATGTATGGAGAATCAGGACGGGCGTTGTGTAATCGATACAGACTTCGTCAACGAGTGCATCACAAAAATGAGAGAGGCAGACGGGATTCTCATTGGCTCGCCCACCTACTTTGCCGATGTATCAACAGAAGTCAAGGCACTCATTGACCGGGCGGGCTTTGTGTCCATGGCGAATGACGGATTCTTTAACCGCAAGGTCGGCGCAGCGGTCGTAGCAGTCCGGCGTGCAGGCGGCATTCATGCTTACGATACAATAAACCACTTCTTTGGGATCACCGGGATGTATACCGTCGGATCATCCTACTGGAATCTGGGTGTTGGCCTTGAACCCGGTGATGTGGAGCAGGACGTTGAGGGGCTCAACACTATGAGAAATCTCGGCAAAAACATGGCCTGGATTCTTCAAAAAATACATGGTGAAGAAACGAAAAAACCGAAAAAATCAACGACCAAAATTTAAATTCTTTTTTGCACCAAGGGATCGTCAGGCAACCCGTTCAGTCGGCACCATCTCAATACCCTGCTCTTTTACCACATACTGCAGAATCTGATCCTGTACCTCTCCAGTCTTTTTCCGGACCACGCACGTACGTGAGATGCTGTTTGCGTGGTCAATGACGGAGCACTCAATCACAATATCAGCGCTTCTGAGCACCAGTGCTTCGGTGAGTGGTAAGAGCACACCCGGATAGAGCGTTCCGATAAGCACTCCTCCACTCGTTCGCAGGCGCTGTCGGATTATCTGCAGAAACCGCAGTGTTTCTTCCCGCCCACAGCGGTCTGACAGAGTCGTAACCGAGTCCACAACATTTCGTGTCCCGGTACAGGCTGCCAGACATTCGTCCACGTCCATCTCCCTGCCGTTTATCATGCCCTCTTCGGTTTCACTCCCCATCATCAGATAGACCGCATCACTGTCGTTCCGACAGAACTGCTTCGCTATCAGTTCAAGACCACTCACCGGACTCCCGACGAGAAGAACAACCGATCCTGCCGGATACCCCCCGAAGAGTTGCCGGTCAAGTGCATCAATACCGCTTGGTAAAAACTGATTCCCTGTCATGGTACCCCGTTCCTTTCATTCCGAAGAATTCTCAGAGCAGAACGATTCACGGAGTTCACGGCGCAGCAGTTTCCAGCCATTGACCCGCGGAAGAGTATCCACTACTATCATCTCACGGGGAATTTTATACGAGGCAACACGCTCTTTTGCCCAGACAACCAGTTCTTCAGGCGTCAGCGTCTCCCCCTTCCGAAGCACAACAGCAGCGACCGGAATCTCGCCCCGGTGCTCGTCCGGACAGCCAAAGATCGCAAGATCCTGTATCGCCGGATGTTCGATGAGCACCTTCTCAATCTCCGTCGGGTAAATTTTCCAGCCCGACATGACGATCATATCCTTTTTCCGGTCGGTAATAAAGAGCATCCCGTCCGTGTCCAGATACCCGATATCACCGGTCAGAAACCACCCTTCAGGGAGGAAGACCTCATGGGTTTCCTTGTCCATCTTCCAGTACCCAATCGCAACCCCCGGACCACGAAG
>CAZBGM010000007.1:2753-28745 GCA_964491505.1 uncultured Methanomicrobiaceae archaeon
CATACGCGTTGACAATCGGGATTTTAAAGCGATCATGGAAGGTCTTCCAGACACTTGGGAGGAGCGGCCCTCCGCCGCTGATCATCTCACGGACCGTCACAAAGGCATCCTCAGTGCCCGGCGGCGTCCGGGTCAGCGAGTGGATAACCGGCGGCATGCTGGCAAGGACCGTTATCCTATACTGGCGGGTCAGGCGGATATATTCCTCAAGATCAAAGCGCTCCATCACCACCCAGGTCGCCCCGGCTTTCAGGGCCGAAAAACCCCAGGAGACGCCGACATGCGACATCGGATAGATGCCAAGGTAGGTATCGTTCTCCGTCAGGCACAGAAGTTCCCGTTCGGCGTCCATCGCTGCCATCCAGTTGCCGTGGGTGAGCATCGCGCCTTTCTGCTTCCCGGTCGTCCCCGACGTGTACTGAAGCTGACAGATATCATCATAGCCGCCGTAATGCGCCCGGAATGTCGCTGAAGCTTTTGCCCGCTCTTCCTCCCACTCAGCAGTGCGAATCGTAATAACCCGCTCAAAATGTGAAGCCCGGTCAGCAACGGCGTCAATATAACCGCGGCTCTCTGTATTGGTAACCACGCAGCAGATCTCTGCATCGCCAAGCATGTGCAGGAGTTCTGCCTCACGGAGCACGATATTAAGTGGCACCGCCACAGCACCGACACGCCATATCGCCAGATACCACATGATATGATCCACGGTTGAGGGGAGATAGATCCCAATGGCATCTCCAGGTCCGATGCCGTATCCCGCAAGAACCGAGGCCGTTTTGTTCACGACCGTGCAGAGATCGTTGTAGGAATACGCCGTCCCTGCCTTCGGGTGGACCAGGGCCAGTTTGTCTCCCAGCCGTACATGGGTGTCAAGAAAGGTGGTGCAGTTTACCATAGTGTCATAAAACTCCGGTTATCTGGTGGTAATCACGTCAGGATGTGCCACTAAAACAAGAGAGGCTGACGCCTCACATGTTTCTCATACAAATCACTCCGTGATTTACCATTAAAACGAGTGAAACTGGCGCTTCACACGTTTCTGTTGAAAGATCTTATCCGATGGAGGATAAAGGTATTGAGTTGGTCGGGAATCACTGGTATTCAGGTGGCTGAACCTCAGGTGCCAGCCCGCCTTTGAAGTAATTCCTGATTCTGCCGTAATGTTCCCTGACCCGATCGTTCATCATCGGGTGGACCTTCTTAAGCCCTTCGTTGAAATGCCGCTCTCCGACTGTCGTATCATTCGAACGTAGTGCCGCCATTCCTGCTTCACGGCAGAGGAGAGCGAGATCACTGCCCACATAGCCGGTTGTTTTCTCCGCGAGCGTCGCAATCAGTGCCTCACGTGCCGGGTCGGCAAAGCGTTTGTTGTGGGACTGAAGAGCAACCGTAAAGGCGTTCAGTCGCTCTTTGGTCGTTAAGGGAGATTCTCCGCCAGATTCACCCTCTTTTTCCGGAATTGCCGGAAGATCCGAGAGAGTCAGAATACGCTTTGGTGCATCTCTGACCAGAGCATCAATCGCTTCATCTCCGAGGTGAGAGAGTGCCTCTGCCGCCCCATTGAATTCTGAGCCTTCTATCGGGATCATCCGCATGTGCACGGCAAGGATTTCTGCCCGCCCTTTCTCATCCGGCTCCCCGATATAGACAAGGCGGTCAAAACGCCCGGTCCGAAGCAGCGCCGGGTCGATCCTGTCAGGGCGATTTGTCGCGCCCATGACCATAACACCATGCATCTCCTCAAGGCCGTCAAGTTCGGTCAGAATCTGGTTGATGACATTCTCTATCGCCTGCACTTCTGACCCGCCACGTGCCGGGGCAAAGGCATCCAGTTCATCAAAAAAGATGATGGACGGTGCAACCTGCCGGGCTTTCCGGAAGATATCACGCACCGCCCGTTCACTCTCACCGACCCATTTCGAGAGGAGCTGTGGTCCCCTGATTGGGATGAAATTAGCACCGGATTCGTTCGCAACGGCCTTGGCAATCAGCGTCTTCCCGGTCCCCGGCGGCCCGTAGAGAAGCACACCCCGCGGCGGTTCAATACCAAGTGCCTCAAACTTTTCAGGCTGGGTCAGCGGATACTCGACGGTCTCACGCACCTCTTCTTTCTCGGAAGTAAGTCCCCCAACCTCATCCCAGCGGACCCGCGGAACCTCTAAAAAGATCTCACGCATCGCACTGGGGCTCGTCT
Source organism: uncultured Methanomicrobiaceae archaeon (assembly GCA_964491505.1). Taxonomy (GTDB): domain Archaea; phylum Halobacteriota; class Methanomicrobia; order Methanomicrobiales; family Methanomicrobiaceae; genus CAZBGM01. The sequence goes on from CAZBGM010000007.1 coordinate 4,951, forward strand.
CCCGGAAAGCCGCCATCATATCATCGCTTGAGACCTGAATTGTTTTGAGCACGTCTTCTGGAATCGCATCCTCATTGAGATCAATATCCGGCAGATGTCGGCGGAGAGCCCGTATCGCTGCTTCCCGGGCGAGAGCAGCAAGATCAGCGCCGACAAAACCCGTTGTCTTTGCACTAAAAATGCGGAGAATCTTCTCTTTCTCGGCAGTGAAATCCTCTTCAACCGGCCGGACCGCTTCCTCGAGGCCCACCTCAGCCTCGACAGTCAGCCGTATTTCCTCTGTTTTAAGGTCGATATCGGATTTGATCTGTTCCGCACCAGCGTCAAGCTTTTTCAGGATCTCTTCTTCCTTACCAAGACGGTCCTGCAGTTTTGCCTGTTCAAACCGTTCCCGCCCCAGTTCTGCCTCATCCTCAGAAACGCCGACATGGTCCTCTGATTTGTCGTCACGTGCTTCTGCACAGATCTGCTCAAGGGACGTAATGATAATATCAAGAGCAAGAAGTTCGGCTTTTGTTGCAGCACTTTTTTGGGTATATTCGTGGATGGAACCTGCGTTTTCTGAGAACAGGCGCTGGAGTTCAAGATATTCCTCTTCCATTACCTGGCGTTTTCTGGCAGAGGCATCCACTGCCGCTCTCTTTTCCTGAAGAGCCGTATCGTCGCCGATGGGCATCCCACGGGTGTGAATGCGCAGGACTTCCAGACGGTCATCCTCATCCGGCACCCCAATCTCTATCTCACGATCAAAACGACCCGGACGGCGAAGCGCTGGATCGATGGCGCCAACACGATTTGTCGCACCAATGACCACGACCTGCCCGCGTTCTTCCAGACCGTCCATCATCGTCAGAAGCTGCGCCACCACACGCCGTTCGACCTCGCCCGTCACATCCTCACGCTTCGGTGCAATCGAGTCCAGTTCATCAATGAAGATCACCGACGGCGCATGTTCCTCAGCTTCGTCAAAGATCTCGCGCAGGCGCTGTTCACTCTCGCCGTAATATTTTGAGATCACTTCCGGTCCGGCAATCGAGATGAAATGAGCGCCGGATTCACTGGCGACCGCCTTTGCGATCAGCGTCTTGCCAGTGCCCGGCGGTCCGTAAAGCAGCACTCCCTTGGGCGGTTCGATACCCAGACGGGCAAAGAGTTCGGGGTGGCGAAGCGGTAGTTCAATGGTCTCACGCACCTTCTGGAGTTCCTTTTTCAGGCCCCCGATATCCTCGTAACTAACGAGCGGGAATCCCTCAAAGCCTTCAGCCGGGGTATCCGAGAAGTCGATCTGGGTATCCCGTGAGATCATCACCGCATCAGCGGGCTCCATCTCCTCGATAACAAACGGCACAATCTGCTGTGGCATGAACGGAGCACCTACCGGGATAGGAACCGAATCACCAACCACTGCCGGATAATCGGTCAGCAACTGTTCAGTAGCTGAAAAATTAATTGGAATCTGACGTGGAAGAGATTCAGGAGGGGCAAGGAGCACCTTAACTGCCTTGATCTCCTTTGGTATTTTTGAGACGGTGACCAGATCCCCGGCCGGTGACTCGGCGTTGTTGCGGATATAATTATCAAGCCGCACCTTGCCCAGATTCCAGTCTCCGACCTTCTGCCGCCAGACCTTACCTACGGTCCGGCGTCCTCCCTGAATCTCGACGATCTCACCGGGCGAAACCCTCAGACGAAGCATTGAATCCGGGTCGAGCCGGACAAGCCCCCGCCCCTGATCTTCCGGATAGGCACTATCCACTTTGAGCTGAATCTCCACGCGTTTATTCACCACTGCTTATATGCTATGATTTCTACATACTTACAACTATGCGGATTCTTCTTTTCGACCCGTTTCACGGGGCGGCAGGCGATATGATAACCGGAGCACTGCTGGACGCCGGGGCAGACGAAGTCCCCGTCCGGCGTGCGATGGCATCGGTTGTCGCTGACCCTGAAATTACGCGTGTGAAGCGATGCGGAGTCTCTGCAATAAAAATCAACACCCATGCCGGGCCAGCCCACCGGACCCCGGATGAGGTGATCGCCATCCTTTCAAACGCCGATGCAGCGCCGGAGGCCGTTGCCCTTGCAACACAGGTCTACGGCCGCATCAAAAATGCCGAAGAGACCATTCACGGATCACACGCCCATTTTCACGAGGTGGGAGCAGACGATGCCATTGCTGATGTCATAGGAGCCTGCACGGCCCTCATTCAGCTGGCACCGGACGCCGTTGCCATAAAGCCAGTCTGTCTCGGCAGCGGGACGATAGAGAGTGCTCACGGCACTTATCCGGTTCCTGCCCCGGCAACCCTTGCAATTCTCAAAGAAGGAGGACTGCCGGTTCATTTTGGGTCTGAAGAGTCAGAACTCTGCACACCAACGGGTGCTGCACTCCTTGCCGCCTTTACCGCTGCGTTTCCCGGTTATGATGAAAACACTACGATACTCACCATCCAGGGCATCGGCCACGGGGCGGGCACCCGCGATCCACCGGATGTGCCAAATGTGCTCCGGGTGCTGCTGGCAAAGACAGAAGAGCAGGACATGTCAGCAGAAGGCCAGATTACCCTTCTTGAGACGAACGTGGACGATGTCACGCCGGAAGTCATCGCCTATACCATTGAACGGCTGATGGAAAACGGGGCCCGTGACGCCTCGGCGATGCCGATTGTGATGAAAAAAGGGCGGTCCGGCCACCTTATCAGGGTAGTATGCACACCGGGTACCTCGGCAACGCTGACCGGCATTCTCATCAGTGAACTGGGAACCCTGGGAGTGCGTTCTCTGCCATCCGTTCACCGCAGCACCATTAAGCGAAGCTTCGAAGAAGTATCGATCACCATCGGAACTGAAAACTACCTGATTCCGATCAAGGTTGGCTGGCTTGAGGGGAAGATCGTTTCACTCAAGGCTGAATTTGAAGACGCAAGCCGGTGCGCCAGAACAACCGGGATGCCACTTCGGACCGTCAGCCGTCTGGTCGAGGAAGAGGGATGGAAAAGTGTTCCCGGATGGGAGAACGCATGGAAATAGAAGAGAAACTACCCAGCGGTGCCGACGGGTTTGATGACCTGATCGGCGGCGGGATGGAACGGCGTGTCATCATCCAGATCTATGGCGAGGCCGGAAGCGGTAAGAGCACGATTGCCACCTGCGCCGCCTGCTCGGTTCTTCATTCCGGCAGAGGCGTTATTCTCATCGACAGTGAAGGGTTCTCTGCCGAGCGGTTCTCCCAGATTGCCGGACCGGAGGCAGGCGAGCTTGCAAAGTCGCTCTATGTCTATGAACCGGTAGACTTTGACCAGCAGGGACTGATGGTGGACCAGTGTGAGGCCATCTTCAGGGAAAACGACATCGGCCTGTTGGTCGCTGATTCTATTACTGCCCTGTACCGGACGGAAACCGGCATGCACGGCGAGGTGCAGCGGCGACTGACAACCCAGATGGTCTGCCTTTTAGGGTATGCCAAAAAATATGATATTCCGGTGCTGGTCACAAATCAGGTTTATCATAACCTCAAAATAGACCAGCTCACCGGACTCGGGGGAACGGGCCTAAAGCACATCTCAAAGGTTATCGTGCGTCTTGAGAAAAACGGGAAGCACCGGCGGGCCATTCTTGAGAAACACCGGTCGCAGCCCGAAGGAAAAGAAATTATTTTTGATATTGTTGAAGACGGTATCAGAACGATATAACGCCTGAAAACACAACGGTTGCCGGTCCGTTCATGACAGTTTTCTCGCCGACCGTAATAGAGAGCGGTCCTCCTGCCGTCTGCACCAGCACGTCACTGCCCACCTTTTTCAGCCGATACGCGATGGCAGCAGACGCGGTCGCACCCGTCCCACACGAGAGGGTCTCTTCTTCCACACCCCGTTCAAAGGTTCTGATAGTCAGTTCGTTCTCACCCGTAACCTGCACGAAATTGACGTTGGCACCCTGCAGAAAACTCTCATGGAATCTGATAGGGTGAGCATCCTTCATGAGATCAACTGCCGCAACATCATCGACAAAGACGACGGCATGCGGCACACCGGTGTTTGCAGCATAGACCATCAGACCATTGATCTCCTCACAATACTCTGCATCAGCATCGCCGGTCGCCGGCAGTCCCCCCCGATCAAAAACCGGATCAGTCATCGTAACAGCAACCCCCTGTTCAGTGAAGACGACATCCAGCACACCGGCCATCGTTTCGACCGTGCAGGTGTCCTTCACGAGTCCGGCAGACTGTGCATAGATGGCAAGGCAGCGAATCCCGTTGCCGCACATCTCTGCCTCACTCCGATCCGGCTGAAAGAGACTCATTTTTACATCGGCTGCCTCTGAAGGGCTTACAAAGATTACCCCGTCACCACCAATGCCAAACCAGCGGTCACAATAGAGTTCAGCGAAGTCTCCCTTCATCTCATCAGGAATGATTGTGCCCTCCATCTCGTCAATGAGGATGAAGTCGTTCCCGTTTCCGTGCATTTTTACAAATGATATCTCCATATTAGTGTCCTTTTTAAGTTTGGTTGGTATAATCTGCCGTCTTTTTTTCGGCACTGTGCAGGGCTTCGGGCCACAGCACCAGTAATTTTCGTAATACATCAGCCAAAGAATATATTGATCTCAGGGGGCAATGAAAGATGCCGATTGGTAACGGGCCAACTTGCCGGGTTTCACGGAAGATCAAAAAAGATTGTTGGTGATTTATATTATTCCGCGTTTTTCTGCTTACGAGGTGCCCCATAGCTCCAGAGCCCTTGCAAGCTCCGGGTGATCCACGGCATACTCCTGAGCGCTCATCCCTTCCATAAATGCATCTGCTGCCTGCCGCATCGCCATCGCACCGGCCCGTGTCCCGTCAGGGTGTCCGTGGACACCGCCGCCGGCCTGGAGCACAATATCCGTCCCCAGTCCTTTCAGTTCAGCATTGACCTTGCCCGGATGCAGTCCGCCTGAGGCAACCGGAAAGGTCGGGACGTGACCGTGGGAAGGTTCAGTGAGTGCCGCATTATCGCCAAGTAGTTCCTGCGGATCATGGCCCATCTTCCCTGAGATCGTGCCGGTATGAAGCTGATCGCCGCCCAGCATCCTCACAAGCCTGGCAATGGGTCGCATGGCGATGCCGTGTTCAGGATTGCGGGTCATCGCGCCATGCATTGTCCGGTGCACATGAATCGGCACACAGATCGCCGGATCCTTGGCAAGTGCCTGCACAGCTGAAAAACCACTGGTCAAAACATCCACCATTACGGCATTGGCTCCCAATTCAATCAGTGCTTCAGCCCGGCTGACGATCTCATCGCCCCCCACCGAGACATTGACCGCATAGAGAACCTTATGTCCCGTCTCATCATACGCCTCGTCAAGAGCGTCCATCACAGCTTCAAGACGCTCCTCTATCGGGCAGAACGCCTGGTTTGTCAGGGTCTCGTCATCTTTGATGAAATCAATCCCACCAAGCGCTGCCTCCTTTGCCACAAACGCCGTATCCGCCGGGTTCAGGCCAACCTTCGGCTTAATGATCGTTCCCACATGAGGGCGGGTGGTGGTTCCCAGCAGATCCCGCACTCCTTTGATCCCGAATTTCGGGCCGGAGAAAGGCACCAGACTGTCCGGCAGGTCAATATCAAGGAGCCGGACCGCATCCAGACTCCCCAGACCAAATAGATTCCCAGCGACAACCGAGAGATACTGCGGGATATTGCCCGGCTCAAAAATCTCAGCAGGGTAGTGGATCTCAGTAATATACCCGGCACCCTCAGGTTCAACAGATTCATACCATCCATCATATGCCTTCACATACGACAGACGCGTCGTCAGATCCGTCCAGGTTCCAGTCGTCTGTTCGTCACAGATTGCCTGTGCCGCTTCTTCCGGTTTCGTGCCCTTCTGTGCCCTGAAAAAATACGTTGCAGTTACATCTGGCATATATCATCACATCCTGGTCAACATTATCTTAGATATTCAGAGATATAGTGACAAACCTTTGGCACCATATGAATAAAACCGGACATTCTGAGAAGTCTGGGTTTCAACTGTTATCTAAGATAATTAAACAATCTGTACCAAGCAATCATGTTAACTGTTTGCTCTGCTGTGCCGAAAGGGAAGATTGTTCTTAGAGAACAGGTAATCCATATATTGAAGTCAGATCCCCTGACCAACGATCATCATGTCTATTGCCGTTGTATTTGACAGTGCAGGAACACTGCTTCGGACCTACCGGGTCGCCAAAGATGTCCGCTCACAGGAACTGTTGCCTGACATCGAATCAACCGAACTTACCTACGCTGCAAAAGGCCGGGTGCTTGTTCTGCTCTACGCCCATACTCTGGACATTATGGAAGAGCCGTCTGAGAAAAAACTCTCGGACTATCTTACCGAGCAGAAGATTGCCTACGGTGTCGCCTGTGCCAGTCAGGTCGTGGCCTGTGAACGTGTAGCTGATGCGCTCTATTCTGACAGTCACGCAACTATCGGAGATGTGAAAGAGTGCATCCGCAATGTCTGGGATCAGTGCAAGCGCGAACCGGTTGTCGCCCTGAATTCCGGCGTAATGATCAATCTTACATTGCCGGGTATTGAATTTGTCATGACCTCAGGCGGACGACCATTCTGCAATGCGAAAGAGACGATCTGCTCTCTGCATGAAATGGGTGTTGCCACCTACGTTGCCTCCGGGGACCGGACAGACAAACTGATCAAAATGGCAGACTATCTCAACATCCCGCATGACAACGTTCACGGGGTCGCGACCCCCTCCATAAAAGCTCAGATTGTAAAAGATCTTCAGGAACATTATGACACCGTCATCATGGTCGGTGATGGGATGAACGACCGTAAAGCTCTGAAAGCTGCCGATCTCGGCGTTCTTTCACTGCAGCAGACAACAGAAAAACCCGGAGAACTGATAGAGGCCGCTGACATGACAATTAATGCGATCAGCGAAATTCTCTCAATCGTCTGCTCAATGAAGAAGAAACCGGATTAAAACCCCTGAATTGCCGCCGGAACACGCCCGGTGAATTACGCGCATATGTAAAGAATTAACTCATAATACTCAACAATAAGAATTACAGAGGATAGATTTATGCCGCCGTTGCTGACAATAGAAAATCTCACAATGGAATTTGATGGAACGAAGGTTCTTGATAATGTCAATTTCCAGATGAAAGAAGGCGAAATACTCGGAATTATCGGAAGAAGTGGAGCCGGTAAGACCGTGTTGATGCACCTGATTCGTGGAATTGACCAGGCCCCGACAAGCGGGCGCGTTCTGTTCCACACTTCAGCCTGTCCCAACTGTACATTTATGGATGTACAGTCGAATGTAGGTGAACCCTGCCCAAAATGTGGTGCAATCCTTGAAAAACTGGACTTTGATCTCTGGGACGAGGAGAACGCTCAGCTCAAACGCCGCATGATGAGTCGTTCCGCCATCATGTTCCAGCGAACGTTTGCCCTGTACGGAGACGACCGGGTCATTGAAAACGTGCTCCACGCACTCAGTGATATAAAATATCCGGAGCAGGAAGCAATCAACCGGGCAATTGAACTGTTAGAACAGGTTCGGCTCTCCCACCGCATGATGCATATTGCCCGTGACCTCTCAGGGGGAGAGAAACAGCGGGTAGTTCTTGCCCGCCAGCTCGCAAAAGATCCGGTGCTGCTCTGTGCTGATGAACCAACCGGAACGCTGGATCCACGCACGGCAAAGGTAGTCCATGATGTTCTCAAGGACGCAGCAGAGGACAATAATATGGCAATGCTCGTCTCATCTCACTTTTCTCAGGTTGTAGAAGATATCTGTGACCGGGCACTTCTGTTAGAAGAGGGTGTCATAACAGCAATCGGGAAACCCATCGAAGTCATTGACGCCTTCATGAAGATGGCAAAAGATGACAACGTAACATATGATGTGACTGAACTGGGAGAGAATGTGTTGGAGGCAGAAGATGTCGTCAAACGGTATATCTCAGTTGACCGGGGCGTCATCAAAGCAGTTGACGGTGTAACATTCGATGTGAAGGAGAAAGAGATCTTTGGCATCATCGGGACCAGCGGGGCCGGGAAGACAACACTTTCACGGATCATCTCTGGTATTATCGAGCCCACCGGTGGCAGTATGAACATCAGAATCGGTGACGATTGGGTTGATATGACCAAACCCGGATTCCTGCACCGTGGACGGGCCAAGGCATACATCGGCCTTCTGCACCAGGAATACGATCTCTATCCACACCGATCGGTTCTTGATAATCTCACGGACTCCATCGGCCTTGAATTCCCTAAACAGCTTGCCATGCATAAAGCCATTATTACCCTCACGATGGCAGGTTTCACCGAAGAAAAGAGTCGGGAGATTCTCAACCGCCACCCGGACCAGCTTTCCGAGGGAGAGAAACACCGGGTAGCACTCGCTCAGGTGCTGATACGCGAACCACGGATCATTCTCCTGGACGAGCCAACCGGAACGATGGATCCGATCACCAAGATCGATGTGAAACATTCAATCCTGCATTCCCGTGAAGAGATGGATGAGACCTTTATCGTCGTCTCTCACGACATGGGATTTGTGGCTGACATCTGTGACCGTTTGGCACTGATGCGAAACGGAAAGATTGTGAAAATCGGTCCGACACAGGAAATACTTGATCTTCTCTCGGCAGAAGAACGCGAAATAATGGCACAGCCTGAAGGATAAGAATAACGTATGATAACTGTTCTCCTGGACGGAGAAGAGCAAAAACTCCCAAAAGGAAGTCTGCTTTCGCAACTCATTCCGGACCATCCTCCGGAGTGTTCGGTCGCTGTTGTGCGTCCGGGAGAAGAGACATCAGAGACAACCAGTAGCATCCGGTTGTTTACATCAAGAGGCGAACTGGTTGTTGAACTAAAACCAGAAGGCACACACCTCTTCCAGGAAAGTATTACCGGCATCACTCCTCTTTTGAAATGGCAGGACCGCCAGTCTGCAGCATTCGGAAGTTTTCCGGCAGCCTATGCACCAGTCCGAACATCCACCCGATATGAAAAAGACGACCTGATTCTGGGGTGCCAGGGGTATGCGCCCAGCAAATCCTGTCTGGTCTTCTCCCGTGCCCGTCATGTCGCCGATTATGGAGCGGCAGAGGGCGGTGGCGTTATTGGAAAGGTGGTCTCAGGCAGAGGGATTCCACCACTCTGGACACAGAAGGATACAATCAACAGTTTCGAGCGTATCGTTGCACGGGCAGATGTGTCAAACTCCTTTACCACCATCGACCAGTCTCTGCCACTCGAAGACGGTATGGAAATTATCACCCGACTGAAAGCAACGGCAGAAGGATTTGGTAAAGAAGATATTGACACTACAACGGCCGAGAGTGTTGAGCATATGCTCATCGCACTTGCGTCAGGACGCTATACCATCGCTCTTGCCTCCAGTACTCATATCCGCGACGATGTCATGAGCGGCACCGATGTGCTGCCCGAGAAGAAAGGGTCCCGTCTGGAAGGAACGATGACCGCACGGGTAAAAGGACGCAACCGCGGAAGCATCTATATCTATACTGCTGATCTCGCTGGCACACCGGCTCATACTATTGTCGCCCGTATTTCACACGGCATTGAAATTGCGAAACTTGCCGGGAAGGGTGAGGAGTGTATTATTGAGATACTACCCCACCAGTTTGACCTGCTGGGACTCACGCTGGAAGAGGGCAAAGAGATAGCAGAGAACCGGGGTGTGCACCTCGATATCGATACCGATGAAGCAAACAGGATTGTGGTCAACCAGCTCCCGGCAACGACGATGGAAGTGCTTGCTGCCGGTACAGCAGAACTCACCACCGTGCCTTCCAGCGATGTCATCGACATCTCACTGGACGATGAACATGCTCCGGACTCCTGCGCAGTCTTTCGGGAAGTTACCGGTCTGAAGTGGCACGCAACCGGAGTTCTGCCCCTTTATTTCACCTACGAGGATGTGTATCTCTTTAACCCAACGGTCTCAACAAAAACAAGAGTACATCTTGAGAATACCCCTTCAGAGATGGTTCCCGCACATGCCCTTGGCATGACCAATGACTCACGAAAAGGTACTGGGATGATCGGAGTCAGGATCAACGAACATACCGAATTCGGGCCTACCGCAGAACCATTCGATGCAACCAACATTATTGGAACGGTCCTTCAGCCGGAGAAGCTTGCTGGTCTCAAAGATGGCAGTCCGGTCTTCATCCGTGAGGTGAAACTGTGATCAAACCACCATATGAACCGGAGTTCATCGGCACGGTCACCAAATATGTCTTTGTTGACTCTCCCAATACTACACCTCAGTCTCTTGCCGTGCGTGCGTACGAGATCTCAGACGGGGTCATGATCAAAGAGACCTGCTTTGGTATGATGATCACGGGCACAGAAGAAGAGGTGAATGCCATTATCACAAAACTACGGGAGATAGACCCCCACCACATCTTTGTCAAAGATCGGGGATTTCCGCCCGGCGACATCCGGCGCTGTCGGGCTAACCTCGGCGGAGCACGCCCGGGATACTACGGGCATGAGTTTGAGATGAGTCTCATCCGCTATGTCTCAAAGGGCCTTGAAGCCGCAGATTCACCCCAGTCAGCCGATGAACAACCCACAACAGTCCGCGACATGAAACATGAAGCGGGTCCGCTCGAAGTCGAACGCCTTATGACTATCATTCAGGAAGAGGAGCAGTAAAAATATGGCAGACGTTTTCATCTATCCATCAACAAGCCTCATTCTCTCAGATCTTGTCCAGCGATATGGCCATACGCCCCTCAATGTCGCCGTGCAAATTCGGGAGCATATCCAGACACCAAGTATAGAATCCCCCCCACTCCAGATGACTCCCGAAGACCCCAAGAAAGGTCTGAAATATGCAGCTGTAGAAGTTCCGTCAGGTGTACGGGGGAGAATGGCCCTTTTTGGACCGCTGATTGAACAGGCTGAGGCAGCCATCATCGTAAACGACGCCGATCTTGCCTTTGGATGCCAGGGATGCGCCCGTACCAACGAGCTGATCAAATTCCTGATACGTGAGAAAAGCGCGACTATCCCGGTGCTGGACATCACCTATCCACGAAACGATGACGAAGGAATTGAATTTGTGAGAGAAATTAAAACATTTCTGGAAGGTCTCGGAGGTGAGACATCATGAAGGAACACCCGGTACGTATTGCCCAGTTATCCTGTGGGTCTGAACATTCAGGTATCCAGACCGAGATCTACGATGCCGCAGCAGCAGTCAATGCTGAGATGTTCTTCCCGGATGTAACTCTGAATGATATCAAAGAGGCCTCTCAGGAATTTGGTCTGGAAGTCCGCAGTGCTGACCTGAAACTTGCCATCGCCCGTGCACGGGCCCTTGTCAAGGAGAAGGTTGAGGCTGACGCCGTTTTTATTGCCACCTGTTTCCGCTGTTCTGAGGCGGCCATCGTACGCAATGAACTGCGCCGCTACATTCATACTCACTCAGATCTGCCGGTCGTCAGTTACTCATTTACCGAACGCACGACTTCCGGTACACTCTTAACGAGAATGGAAGCCCTTACCACCATCGCCCGCCGCCGTGCTCTTTTAGCGAGAGAAGAACAGGTCGGCACCACCATGGGTGTTGACTCCGGTTCTTCGACCACCAAGGCAGTGATAATGCAGGATAACAAAATTATCGGAACCGGATGGGTGCCAACAACCGAAGTGATGAAATCTGCTGAGAGTGCGATAGAATCTGCACTACAGGAAGCAGGCATCACCCGAAAAGATCTTGACGCTATCGGCACGACAGGGTACGGCCGGTTCCTGGTTGGCGAGAAACTCAATGCCGACCTCATTCAGGAAGAACTGACCGTCAACTCCAAGGGAGCGGTCTTCCTGGCAGACAGACAGCAGGGCGACGCCACCGTTATCGATATCGGCGGCATGGACAACAAGGCAATCTCAGTGCAGGACGGTATCCCGGGCACCTTTACGATGGGCGGCATCTGTGCCGGTGCTTCCGGGCGGTTTCTGGAGATGACGTCAAAACGCCTCGGCGTTGACATCACCGAACTTGGCCCCCTTGCTGTTAAAGGCAATTCTAAAGTGGTGCCTATGAACAGTTACTGCATCGTCTTTGGTACGCAGAGTCTCGTTAACGCTCTTGCTGAAGGCCATAGTAAAGAGGATGTGGCTGCTGCGGCCTGCCACTCGGTTGCCGAGCAGGTCTTCGAACAGCAGCTTCAGGAGATCGACATCAAAGAGCCGGTGATCATGGTCGGCGGCACCTCGCTTATCGAGGGGCTTGTGAAGGAGATGGGAGCGCTCCTGCAGACAGAGATTCTGGTGCCCCACCATTCACAGTATATCGGCTCGGTCGGCTCAGCGCTCCTCTCATCCGGCTATGTCCTTATGGAGTAGCCAGCCATGAAGGCGTTTGAGTACTTTGTCATCGACTGCCCCGAACCAGCCGGTGCTGAAATGTACCGGGGGATTATCTCTGATGTACTGCTGGATCTTGATCTCATCCGGATCATTGGGCAGTTTCGGGTCCGCATCGATCCAGAACTACCGGTTTTCATCGCCGTCGGTTTTACCAAGAAACTTCCCGGTCTTATTCGCATCGGAAATTTCTGTAATGTGCTCCCAAAGCCGGACGGGTCACTGCTCCTTGATGTGGGCAGCGAGAGTTCTCTTGCGGCGATGCTTACGGTTCTCTGGGAACGTTTCGGCCGGGACAACATTGATCAACCGGATCGCTTTACCGTTGTTGTCCATCCACACGAACCGGTAACAGTAGACGAACTCTCCGATATCGTCGTCGTTGATCCCAGCGAAGGGATGTACCGGGATCTTATCTACGGCCTCCAGTGGGCAGCCCCGGAGGGCTTTAAAGTCCGCCGCCAGTATCACAAAGACAACCGGTTCTATTATGTGGCAAGTGAGGATACCCTTCCTGCAGATGTTGTTGAAACACTGGTGGCCGAACAGTTTGCCGCAATGGAGGCAGAACAATGACCTTTGTTCCTATCACCTACAAGGGCGGCGTCTATAAGCACGACATCGTCACCGATTTGATCGACGACCTTGGCGGTTTTATTATTCAGCGGCACGTAATTGCCTCAGATGTTGTTGTTCAGGCGCTGGTGCCCCAGGAAGACATTGAACTAATCCGGGAGATCTCCCGCCCTCTTGCCGGAGAAGTATCTGAATCTCCCCTCGTTGGGACTGAGATCGCCGTTGTTTCACCCTCCCTTGAGATCCACCATCTGCCACATTCCTCCTGTGATATCGCCGAGTATCTGCGCCGTTCCGGAGCAAAAACGAACATGGTCGGTCTCGCACGGGGTTTTGGTAAACGGATCGCGAACCTCTCCATCGAAGAGCGCAATGTCATCAACGAACACGACTGTGCCGTGTACCTGCTGGGGAGTTTTGAGGCCTGTATCGAACACAAATTCCCCACCCTCCGGCGGGGAATTACGGTACCGATCATTCTCTCAGGCGGGCCGGATACAGCAGCGCTTCAGAAGATCATTGACCCGCCGGTCGAAGGATATGTGGGAAACATCGGGCGGGTTGGGCATCGTATGAGAAAAGAAGGAGAGATTAACAAGCTCGATGAACTGGTCGATGAAATCTCGCAGGTGTTAACAGAGGTGCGCAAAGGTATCGCAAAAGATCCTCTCTCGGTCTCGCCTGCACGCCTCATGAAGGTGCTTGATGATACATGGGGCATCACAGAGGGATCTACCCACCCAACACCCATTACAGTTCAGATTGACGGATTGCGGGTTAAATTGCCGTATGAAGAATTTGCTGAAAAAATCGGCACCACGGTGATTGACGAGGATGTAACCGTCGCAGACGTCACTGAAATCCGACAATCCAAAATGCGCAATTATATTCTATTGAAGATCAAACGCTTTTCAGATACGGCCATCATGATCTGATAGTAAACAGGTATGAAGCGACAGCTTCACACTTGTTTCGATGACAAATCATGAAGTGATTTTCATTATATATTCCGGGCAGAATGATCACCCCATTTTTCTGCTCTTATCTTTCAGAGACTTGGAGACCCCCTATGAAATATGAGGATGTTTTACAGGAAATTGTCAACTCAGGCAAAGAAGAAGCAGCAGAAAAGTGGCTGGAAAATGTAGAGACAGATTATGGGAATGTCCCCCTGATCTTCGAGAAGATGTCCACTCATCCGGAGGTGCTCATCTCCCATCTGCTCTACAAAAATGCCATCTCCGCAACAAGTTCCCTTGAACCAAAGATCGTCGAGCTCATCAGTCTTGCCGTCGGTGCAGCACTGCAGTGTGATCACTGCCTTGAATACCACAAGAAAAGTGCCCTTCGGATGGGTGCCACAAAAGAAGAGATTCTTGAAGCTGTGCTCATCGCCGGGTCACTTGCCCAGGCAACGGTCCTTGCCAGTGCCTACCGGGTCATCGATAAAAACAGTGATTCATGCGGGGCAGGGTGTGATGTAAGCAGCGTCTATCTCAAGAAAAAAGAAGAACGTCCCTGAGAAAACAGGATTCCTCATATCTTTTTAGCCTCTGATCTCAACCGCTTGGTAGTAACCTACAGAATTTTCGGAAGCACCTTATCCCTTGTAATTCGTCCAGTAATTTTGTAGTGACGCCTGCCGTTCACGTTTTTGCCGGATTTTATACGACCAGGGATAGATCGGTTCATCAGACTGCACCGCAGGGCAGAACGAACAAAGGGCAAAAGGCACATCATCAGCCTGATTACGAACCGGACAGTAATACACGCCGTCCCATGTATCGACAATCTGACCGCCGGGGAAAGGAGTCCCCACCGGATGGGCTGGTTCTTCTGCAACATACATCGAATAGCAGGCCAGCAGATATTTCATCCAGAGGGCTGTTGGGTCTTTTTGTGCCGCTTTTGCCCGGCACGCTGCCACAACCATAGCACAATACCTGCTCAAATCTTCACGACAGGGCTCGTCATGTACCGCATCTTCTCCGGCACGGTACAGTCGCAACAGGTCATGATACGCGTCAAATATCTGAGAATGGATCGCAGGAAGCAACGCGTCCCGATAGGAAGCAGGCAGATTGTTCACTTTTGCGGCAAAAGATGCATACATCTGTTCAGGGAGGGTGAGAGGATAGGTGCTGACTTCCCGGCCAATGACGGCAAGGAGTTGCTGTTTATTTCGACAGAGTGTAAGATTCCGGCAGACCGCCTCAATATCACTGACTTTTGCCAGATATTCAGGAAGCGGTTCTTCATCTTCAGACCGCTCCTCTAAAATGTGAGCCGCTGACTCCCCCGACGTATTGATGAGGACAAAAGCTGCCTCTGCCGCCAGATCTGCTGCTTTTTCTTGTGTATCTTTACGCCTGAACAGGCGTGAAAAAAGTCCTTTTTCTCCCAATTTCATCACACCAAAAAGAATAGTCTAAGAGATTTATTCATCAGAATCCTTTATATTCTGAGTTTTTTGTCGCAACTCTGATATTTTTGAGACGGATGAAGGAGCTTCTGTGAGATCAAGTATTTCATCCGCAAATGATTCCAGCTGTGTCATCAGGATTGGATCCAGACCCCGTTCAACGGCCATTATAACTCCGGATAGGCCCTGCAACCTCAGTTTACTGGTCATGAAATGGAGAAACCGACTGACTTTGCCGGAGTCCAGATAAATGAGCATGGCATTGATTGAATCAAATACCACAAAAAAATTATCCTTCTGAACCTTTTTGAGTGTTTCTGTAAGGATAATCCCCAGGCCCGTCAGATCCCCCGGTGTATTCAAAAACGTAGCGTTATCCATGTCCTCCGGAATACTACCACCGGCGAATTTGGTAATAGTGTCAATAAAGGTAACCCGTTCCATATCGACGCCGTTCTTCGCATAATAATCGCTTAGATATGGGGCCGGTTGTGAAAATGTCACCATCATTACCGAGGAGTCTGCATAGCCGAGTACCTGTGAGACGATCGAGAGATTGATCTTCTTAGTCCTGCCTGCCTTTAAAAGCACGACATAGATCTGTGGCTCGTCTTCAACAATCTCATCCAGATTATACTCGGCAGTCATTGTTATTGGGTAAGAAATGTCCTGAAATCTTCGGGTATTTCTGTGCTCATGCCGACAATCGCCTGATTCAGCTCACGGAGATTGAAGATGATTTGCTCGGCGTTTTTGACCTGAATTTTTAACTGGGTCAGGATATACTGCATCTCCACCTCTTCATCCTCAGCGCCTTCAAGTTCATCAATAATCTCAACCAGATTCTGGGTAATGAAATCCACCGGGTTTTTCAGCCGGAGTGATCCCTCGCGTATATAGGCAAGGAGCATCGTATAGGTATTGTCACGCTCGACCGCCGAACCAATAATGCCGGCAGCAAGAGAGAGGGAATCAATTTCGGCCTTCGCCCATTCATGCTCGACCACCTCCGTCGTAAAGCCAAGAAGCCCCCACCACTCTTCTCCGGCAAATATCGGGACGATAGCTATTGAGGCATCTGTAGAATTTTTGAAAAATATCTGTTCTTCTTCCGGAAGAGTTGAAACTGCGCCGACAATGCTTTCACCATTTGAAAATACATCCTCCCAGCGCTTCAGGCACGAGCATTGTTTGGAGAGGGATAGTAATTTTGTCTGTAGATAATCCGGAAGCGGTTTGTCCTCGTCCCTTCTCCAGAGATGCACCTGTTCCATGGCCGTTACTCCGGTATTCTGGTCAATGGTTTTCTTATACAAAACCACCCGGTCGGCCATTAACGCGTTCCCGATACCGGAGAGTGTTTTCGGGATGCATTTTTTCCACTCACTCTGCTTGAGAAGACAGTCTGCACTCTCACTCGCCACTTCAAGAACCGCACCACGCCGTTCAATCTCTTCCAGCGCTTCTTTGATGTCACTCACATCAATAAACGTCTCCAGCAGATGTTTCCTGCCGTTGAGCATGATCTTACTCACCGTTTTCAGAACAGGAACAACGGCACCTGATGCTGTAATCAGTTTATTGTCACCGTTTTCTCCTTCCGGTGTACTCAGGTACTGATGGCAGTCTGTTCCTTTGATTGCTTCTGCCGGCAGGCCAATCATTCCTGCCGCGTTATTATTCAGGTCTACAATTTTTTGTGTTTCGGTGTCGACAATGATGATTCCCACCAGTGCCGTATCGAAGATACTCCGGAGATATTCTTCATGCTCTTTTAAGAGGAGTTTTGCCTGTTTTTTCTCGGTAATATCGCTAAACGAGATAATCACGTTCATTGAATCCGGCATATATCCCATGCTGACCGAGGTGTCCCGGATCTCCCTGTCTTTTCGGACGAAGAGGAGATCCTCATTTACGATCGGGTGTACAGGAGTGACTTCTGAAATAGCCATTTTTTTGAACCGATCATCAAGAACACGGGCAGTGGGGAGATCTTCTTCTGCAATCAGATCCGTCACAGGCCTGCCAATGAGTTCATCCTCAGAATAGCCCAGAAGTTCAGACGCCTGCCGGTTCGCCATTGCAATCCGTTCATCCTGGTTTCTGATGATGACTGCTGTACCAATCCGTTCAAAAATTGACGCGTACTTCTGTTTTTCTTCCTTGAGCCGCATTGAGAGATGGGCAACAATCGCACTTATGATAACAAAAAGCGCAACGCGGGGTGCCACCACATGGAGTTCATACCCATACCCCCCGAAGAAGGTAAGAAAGACGAGCGCAAGGGCTACCATACCACACGTAAAGACAACCAGTCCACGCTCGGTGTAATAGTAGGCAAGCAGAACACCCGGGATCATCAGCAGATTGGCAAAGACAAAATAAAATCCCAGACTAATGGCATACCGTTCCACACCCAGAGCGACGATGGTTGTCCCAAGAATAAGAAGCGGAATCAGGTACTTCTCATAGTTTCGGAAACCAGAATCAGGGAACATCATAGACCTGATATTACTTTTCCTTTCTGAAGATAAGGATTTTTCTCATTTTTTGATGAAAAACGTGCATGATAGGAATTTTTCAGACAGTGTTTGATGAAAATGGGAACGGGATTTTGAGGTGAACCGGGATTATAGTCAAAAACCAGACTTCTAAGAATGTCTGATTTTCTTTCTATTCAACAGGAGAGACTATCTGCCATCAAGCAGGAAGGCCAGCTGCCACATAGACAAAACCCATATTTTTTTACTTACTCTTTGCCCGCATCATCAACTGCACGGCTGTCAGATGAAGAAACCTCACTCAGATCAATCAGATCATCCGCAAATGATTCCAACTGTGTCATCAGGATTGGGTCAAGGCCCCGTTCAATGGCCATTATGATACCAGATAGTCCCTGTAACCTCAGTTTACTCGCCATGAAATGGAGAAAACGACTGACCTTCCCTGAATCCAGATAAATGAGCATGGCATTAATCGAATCTAAAACGACAAAGTAATTATCCTTTTGAACCTTTTTGAGTTCTTCAGTAATAACAATCCCCAGCCCGGTCAGATCACCCGGCCCATTCATAAATGTAGCGTCATTCATATTCTCCGGAATGCTGCCACCGGCGAATTTCGTGATCATATCAACAAAGGTAACCCGTTCCAGATCAACGTCATTCTTTGCATAATAATTCCGCAAAAAGGGTGCCGGTTGTGAAAATGTCACCATCATCACTGCCGAGTCTGCATAGTCGAGTACCTGTGAGACGATCGAGAGATTGATCTTCTTTGTCTTTCCGGGCTTTGAAAGCACGACATAGATCTGTGGCTCGTCTTCAACAATCTCATCCAGATTATACTCGTCAGTCATTATTATTGGGAAAGGAATGTCCTGAAGTCTTCTGGTATTTCTGTGCTCATTCCAACAATCGCCTGATTCAGCTCACGGAGATTGAAGATGATCTGCTCTGAGTTTTTGACCTGAACCTTAAGTTGGTTCAGGACATCTTCCATCTCCACGGCTTCATCCTCATCGCTTTCAAGCTCATCTATTATATCAACCAGATTTTGGGTGATAAGGTCCACCGGATTCTTCAGCCGGAGTGACCCTTCGCGAATGTAGGCAAGGAGCATTGTATAGGTATTATCGCGCTCGACCGCCGAACCAATGATACCGGCAGCAAGAGAAAGGGAATCAACTTCAGCCTTCGCCCATTCACGCTCCAGCGACTCCGTTGTAAAGCCAAGAAGACCCCACCACTCTTCTCCGGCAAATATCGGAACGATAGCTATTGATAAGTCTAAAGAACCTTTGAAAAAGGTCTGCTCTTCTTCCGGAAGAGCAGAAACTGTACTGACAATGCTTTCACCTGTAGATAATATATCCTTCCAGCGCTTCAGGGACGAACAGTGTTTGGAGAATGAGAGTGATTTTATCTGCAGATAATCCGGAAGGGGTTTGTCTTCGTCCCGCTTCCAGAGATGCATTTGTGCCATAACCGGTTCTCCGGTATTCTCGTCTGTGGTCTTCTTAAGCAGAACCACCCGCTCTGCCCTTAGGGCATTTCCCATACCGGAAAGGGTTTTCGGGATGCATTTTTCCCACTCACTCTGCCTAAGAAGACAGTCTGCACTCTCACTTGCCACTTCAAGGACCGCACCACGCCGTTCAATCTCTTCCAACGCTTCTTTTACATTGCTTACATCAACAAATGTCTCCAGCAGATGTTCCCTGCCATTGAGCATGATACTGCTCACATTTTTCAAAATAGGAACTGCGACACCGGAGGCTGTAATAAGTTCTTTCTCGCCGTACTTTTCCCTCTCGGATTTTTCAGTATCAGTTCCATTCGATGGACAAATATATTGGTGGCAGCCTGCTCCCCTGATTGCTTCTGCCGGCAGGCCAATCATTCCTGCAGCGTTATTATTCAGGTCTACAATTTTTTGTGTTTCGGTATCGATGATAATGATTCCCACCAATGCTGTATCAAAGATACGCCGAAGATATTCTTCATGCTCTTTTAAGAGTGATTTTGCCTGTTTTTTCTCAGTAATATCACTAAATGAGATGATGACATCCTGTGAATCCGGCATATATCCCATGCTGACCGAAGTGTCCCGCTTCACGTTGTCTTTTCGTTTGATGCTGAGATCCTCATTAATCATCGGGCGGACCGGAGTGACTTCTGAAAGAGCCATCTTTTTGAACCGATCGTCAAGAACACGGGCAGTGGGGAGATCTTCTTCTGCAATCAGATCAATCACACGCATACCAACAAGTTCGTCCTCAGAATAGCCCAGAAGTTCAGATGCCTGACGGTTTGCCATTGCAATCTGCCCCTTCTGATTCCGGATGAGGATTGCTGTACCAATCCGTTCAAAAATGGAGGCATACTTCTGTTTTTCTTCAGAAAGCTGCATTGAAAGATAAGCAACAATCACACTGATGATAACAAAAAGCGCAATCCGGGGCGCCACCACATCAAGCCCATAGCCATACCCACCAAAAACGATGAAATTGAATCCAAGGGCGACCATACCACATGTAAAGGCGACCACACCACGCTCAGTGTAATAATAGGCAAGCAGAATACCCGGGATCATCAGCAGATTGGCAAAGACAAAAAAGAACCCCAGACTAATAGCATACCGTTCCACACCCAGAGCGATGATGGTTGTCACTATAATGAGAAGCGGAATCAGGTATTTCTCATTGTTTCGGAAACCAAAATCAGGGAACATCATATACCTGACATTACTTTTTCTTTATAATGATAAGGTTTTTTCCCGTTTTCTGCTAAAAAATCGGTTTTTCCGGACTAAATCCAAAAATCCGGTTGACAACAACACACGATAACGGGGACACACCGTCCCACATTCTCCCCAGGCAGTGCTTACGGATAGGATTCATCTGCTGGAAATTTTCAAGCGTAAAAAAACTTATTGGTATGGCACACCATGCCGGTTAATAAGCCGGATGAGCTCAGCAAATCCATCCAGTTCGATCTGCAAGACTTCGTTTCTGCTCATGCCCATGCTCATCTCCGCATCGGCCGTCAGGAGTTCAGGACCACGGATTATTGTCTTTGGGTTGCCATTTCCGGTAAGAATCTCCTGCGCCTCACGTTCATGAATGAAACTCCGCCCGGGAATAATGATGGTGTCTTCCAGAGTATCCGGGTCAAGCTCCCTGAGGTCATCGGCCGTCATCAGACAGGCAATCTCCTTTGATGTATTAACAACACGGGTCCGGTTGCCCCTGGCATCGAGAATCTGCTGAACGGGTCGGGCAGCAATGCTGCCGGAGAGACAGGTAACCCGTGACGTAACTTTAGGAAGTTTTTCCAGCAGGTCCGGCTCGTTTGCAATAGCAAATGGTGAACCAATCTCCGGGTCCCAGAGCGGCGTGCCATTGATTTTCATATTATATTTTTCATTGAGACGGGTGACCAGATCCCTGAATTCACTCACGGTTTGAAGTTGCTGATTTGGAATGATGGGGGCATTGCCAAGAATCAGACCCTGATCAGTCCGGTTCGCAAAACGCATCAATATCAGGCCCTTTGCTCCCCGCTCATCAAGCCATGCACAGGTCTCCTCAAGTTTCTCGCCGTCGTTAACTCCCGGCAGGACCAGAACGGCAGCATAAACATCAATTTCAGCGCAGAGATCCTCAAGCACCTTCAGCGATGCCTCAGGAGTTTTATCCCCCATCCATTCCCGGCGGAGTTCCGGGTCAGCAGAGAAGATGGTAAATGAGATCTCAGTAAGTCCGTTCTCAATCAGAAATTTACCAAACTCCGGATCGTCAAATCCTTTGCCTGAGGTATATCCGATATGCAGCGGCACCTGCATACTGCCCAGCATCTCAAAGAGATCTCTGAGGTCAGGGTAACAGGACGGATCGCCACCGCCGGATATCGTCACCCGTTCGAGGTCTCCATCGATAAATTGTAGATCGCCCAGAACAGTGTCTGCAACCTCGCGCAGTGACTTAAAACTCTCGTACCGTTCCCGTACCCCATTGGTGCAGTAGTCGCAGCCTTTTATCATAGGCAGACAGTAACGGCAGCCAAATGGCTCAGGCGCCTCATTTTCGGGTATCTTTTTAAAATAGCAATACGAACAGAAGCCACGACAGTCAACGCCGGGACGCCCTCCTATATCAACGGTAAGATGTGCCATGACCTAAAATCAACAAAAGAATTGTCATTTTTGTGGCATGAATGTATCCATCTTCTCCGCTGCTTTCGGGATGCATATCCACCACCTTTTTTACCGTTCACTGCGAATGTAAATACTGCGCCTCAGTGGCTCAGCTGGTAGAGCGGCTGATTTGTAATCAGCAGGTCATGAGTTCGAATCTCATCTGAGGCTTATCGACGTGAGGTTTAAAGCTCAATCCCTTTTTGGAACATTTTTCGGCATTTTTTAGAGAGTATACAGCCATCCTAAGACATCTTGATAGTGAGCTATGCTTTTTGGCATGAGAAAATGCAACCTCGGCCCGCTATCGGCCTGTCTTTGGGCCGGGTCCACTTCCAGCAGGCCGGACCAGCAGAATGTGCCGTTACCTTTAGCGGCTGCTTGGCTGACCATTTATTCATAATCCGACATTTGTGTCTCAATAGATGTATCGGGGTCTTCGAGCTTGTTAATGTCAATTATCATTTTCACTGTGTCTTCATTCTCATGGATCTTAACAAACCCCCCATACTTTTCATAGAAGTTGATAGTTTTAGGGGTTTTTTTCGCGTCAACTACGATAAATCTGCATCCGATTGAGGAACAAGCCTTGAAAGTAATTGTATAAACTCTTTTTAGCATCTCCTTCCCAATTCCCTTACCACGAAATCCGTCATTCGTTGCCAGTCTTGCAAGAAGGTGAGCGGGATATTTACTTGGAGAGAATTTAACCACCCCCATCCATTTTTTCACAGAGTCTGAAGCTATACATCCCATTGCCAGAGAGAAAAATCCGACCAGTTGCCCTTCATAGTGAACCAGATAGGTGATAGCAATTTTTTCCCGGAGGTAGTTTTTCGCGTCGTGTTTTAAAAAATCTTCAAGATCCTTATATTCAGAACATGCAAACGATGAAACATCAGACGATTCTGTTAAAAAAGAAAATTTAAGAGAGTTTGGATCAATTTTCATGTTTTATTTGGGCGATTCCTTGGCAAGTCGACGTGCCTCGTTAATGAGGGATCGACTCTGCGGGGAAAAATGCTGCACTGGTTGCCTGAGATATTCATTGAATCTCACTGCACTTTTCCCGGTAAAAACTGTTTCCAGTTCAATTGGTTTGGCCATGTCCATCACCTAGTCTGAAACTGTTGCAATCAGTATCTGACAGACAATATGATATTTTGTATGTGACATATTAAAGATATCGCGCGAGGGGTCTGAGGGACAATTATCCTTATTTTTAGCAATAATTGTAGATATGCCGGTTTTCCAAAAACATAAGAAAGCAAAATCTCTGCTATATCTGGCATCTAATTCACCACCTCAGTGAAAAATCCCAATCTGGACTTTAAAGGTGCGCGATCTTGAGGGCTGGGCTTGTTTGACCGATCAGTTCCAGTCTCGTGGGAAAAGACTCAAAAAAATGATGAGTGGACCTTAACGGATAAAATCACCCTTTCACCCAACCACATTCATCACCTGCAAGAATGAGTCGATGAAGGAATGAATAATCTGAAACGCAAGGGTCACATCATACACCACCAGCGCAAAGATCAACACATAGGCAATCCTCCTGCTCTGCAGAGAAAACCGATATAAAATCTCTTTTACCACCAGAAATGTCGGCACCACAATAAAAAAATATCGTAACTATTCACCCCATCAGTGCTTGGGGAGTAAATGGTTGCCCGGCAACCAG
>CAZBGM010000008.1:0-6525 GCA_964491505.1 uncultured Methanomicrobiaceae archaeon
ATTCAATACGCCGAGAGGGAGATTTGAACTCCCGTGGTGCAAAGCACCAGAGGCTTTCGAGGCCCCCGCCTTCCCGGACTAGACTATCTCGGCACAAAATGAGTACATAATGTCTCTGTTGATGGGTATAAGGCTAACGAAAACCAGCGACAAAGGCGAAATATTAAGGAGATTGAGGATGGACCTTTCAGCAGATGAATGTTGAGCTACATCTGGTTAGAGAACATCAGACACAGATCTACGAAGGGGGAAAAGATGAAACGTATAGTAATGCCATTTCCGCCTGTGGTCTTATTCCGGATACGGTACTTATTATCCGGGAGGGCATCAGCATCCCGCAGGACGAACCTTTGATTGAGGGTGAGGTGGACGTGCTTACGACAGCTTCCCGGGGTTGATTCTTCAGTATAAAAATTTAAAAATATGAGACGAAAGTCAGTTACGTTTGATTGCGTGTAACCTTCCGTCGTCTCTCTTTTCCACAAAAAGGACAGCCTTCCCTTCTACCGGGCATGGTTTTACAGATTTTCCCTCACGAACAAATATGGTCCCGTTGTGAATCTCCTCTCCATCCATGGTGATAATCTGATCAATACCGGCTTTTAGCAGGATTTCCGCAGGGGTTGGGCCCAAAAGATCCCGGATGGTCCCTTTCATAATATATCGGCCGTCATTCTGAGTTGAGGCAAGTCCAAGACCTGCCATTGCTCCGATAACACCATCTTCTGTACCGCCAAGTCCCTGAAGCGTAATGCCGAGGTCTGCTGCAAGACTGCGTGCCATTTCCTGATTCAGCACGCTTTTTTTTGCTTCATAACCATACGCAACAAGGGCCGGTGTGATTTGATGTTCCTCAGCGACAGTAATGCCAGGGTCACTGCCCTCAATAAAATCATTCAGCATGATCTCTTTTGCCAGAGAGAAAATGTGTTTTGCATTTTCCCTGCCCGATGTGCAAATATGGAGAACTGCACAGGAGTTATGCGAGGTAAAGGGAATTGCTTCATGAACGAAGAGCTGATGTCTGCTGATACCCTGAATTGTATATTGATCTGCTAATGATGCGCCGACACTACGTGCCAGTTTCCCAGTCCCTCGTGATCCCAGCACATCAGTGTCATCCATCGCGAGAAATATCACAGACAGGCCTCTGTAGAAGATGGTAAATGGTTGTGATGGATCCAGAGCACTGGATATTTTGTCATGACATTAGCTAAAAAAAAGGAAATTATTGTGAGAAATTATTACATTCCCATCTGTTCGGCGTTCTTTGAGACCATCATGTCATCGATACGGATGAGAAGGGATGCAGTCTCTGTTGAGCTCTGGATTGCCTGTTTCTTGACGCGGAGAGGCTCGATAACACCTTCATCAAACATATCGACAATCTCGCCGGTATAGACATTGATGCCTGCATTCTTCTGGCCATTGGCGTGAGCGGATTTGAGTGCGACAAAAACATCAATCTGATCATGACCGGAGTTTTCGGCAAGCGTATTTGGAATTCTCTCAAAAACCCGTGCAAATGCTTCAATCGCAAGCTGGGTCCGTCCGCCGATGGTTGTTGCGTAATCGTGAAGTTTCAGACTCAGTTCCATCTCGACAGCAGCGCCGCCAACCACGAACTTTCCGTCTTCCATAGCATCCATAACGACACGGATACCATCATAGATAGCGCGCTCAAGCTCATCGACAAAGATCTGGTTTGATCCTTTTACCAGAATGCTGACAGTCTTACCGTTTTTGCATCCGGTGAACTTGGTAAGTGAGATGTCTTTGACTTCTTCAACGGTTTCTGCTGATCCAAAGACTGATTCCTCAAGATCTTCAACCGAGTTGACTATGGTCGCGCCAAGAGCGCGGGCAAAGACCTTCATGTCTTTCTCCGGCACGTCCTGAATAGCGAGGATATTAGCGTGGGCAAGGTGGTACTGGACTGCATCTGTGATCGACTTCTGACAGAGCACAACGTTTGCACCTGATGCAATGATGGCGTCGGCGAACGTCTTCAGGGTTTCCTGTTCCTGATCGTTGAATGCCTCCATCTGTTCAGCGCTGGTGATCTTAATCTTGGCCTTGGTCTCGGTCTTTCTGATCTCAAGTGGCTGAGCGATGAGAGCGACCTTTGCACCGACTACCTTCTTAGGCATACCGGCATCCACACGGGTCTTGTCGATAGTGTAACCGAAGATCAGTTCAGCATCTTCCAGACTGTCGCCGACCATGGTCTTAATCTTAACATCGTCCTCGTTGACGGTGTATTTATCTCCGTCTTTTCTGGCAACGGTGGTGACAGCATCGACAATGATCTCAACCATTTTGTCTTTGACTCCTTCGATTGATTTGCCGGTAAGAGCGGTGTTTGCCACTTTCAGAAGCATTTCACGGTCGTCTGCCTTGGTTGCGACAACACAGTCGTCGAGAATTTCAAGTGCCTTCTGCATCCCAAGGTTGTAGCCGTTTGCGATGACGGTAGGGTGAATCTTCTTTGCGAGAAGTGCTTCTGATTCCTCCATCAGGGCGCCAATATAAATTGATGCGGTGGTTGTTCCATCACCGACTTCATCGTCCTGTGCCTCAGCGACTGCGACGACCATCTTCGCCGCTGGGTGCTGCACGGAAATTTCGTGCAGAATTGTCTTGCCGTCGTTTGTGATGACAACATCACCGGACGGTGCGACAAGCATTTTGTCCATTCCACGGGGTCCAAGGGTGGTGCGTACAGCGCTTGCGATTGCCTTTGCGGCAAGGATATTGGAGCGCTGTGCTTCCATCCCAGTTGTGACATCTACATTGTCACGCAGTATGACGACAGGTTGATTTCCGATCATAGATATTCTCCGTTCTGTCAATAAAATGGAATTGAAGTTCTATATATAGTTTCTTACTTTGATGGTTACTTTATCTTCTCTCATCACTCTTCTGCATTCCAAAAAAGAGACTCGAATGTTCCGGACAGAAAAGAGGGAAATTTTTGTAAAATGTATTTTCAGTCAATTCTTGAGATTTTAAACAGGGCAAACACCGGCACACCATCAACTTCTTTGATGCCTGGCTTGTCGAAGAGCACACAGATGCCAACCGGGGACGCTCCATGTGAGCGCAGATACCCAACGGTTTCGGTAAGTGTTCGGCCGGTGGTGATCACATCATCAACAATCAGACATTTCTGGCCCTGCACGCCGGCAAAACAGGAACTCATCGAACCAACAGGATTTTCCCCCGGCGCATGTTTCTTAGGATAATACACACTTAGCATGCATTCTTCCTCGTCTGCCATCAGGGTCGCAAGTGGAATGCCGGATTGGGCAATGCCGACAATCACCGTTGGCCAGATAGCCTCGTCGCCGGGATATGCCTGTGCATAATAATATTGTTTTAGCATCATTGACGCTGCCGTTCTGAGCATATCGGCGTGCGCTGAAACTGCTGTCCAGTCGATGTGTACATCTTTCGGAGCTTCTGCACGATCTTTCTGTTGTGTCAGAAGCCAGGTGACTGTCTCACCCGAGAGACTCAGCTCATCGGCTATCTGGCTGGTGCTGTGACCTTCTGCATGCAGGTTCTTTGCTCTCGAAATGAGTTCGTCCAGTGATGACATATGAATAAAGGTTACGCGGGATTTACTTAATCTTTCTCTTGATCTCTGATCCACAGACGTCACAGATGCCAGGCCCTTTCACATATCGCCCACATCCACTGCAGCGGTATTTCCATTTTCTTACACGGGCTTTTTTCTGGGCAATAGGTCGGACTTCAAGACCCATAGTCTGTGCACAGTTCTGGACAGCAAAATCGTCACTCACCAGAATAAATCCCCTGGCATGAGCAAGTGCGATGATGCTGATGTCTGGCTCTGAAAGCACGGGGAGATCACCTGAATGAAGAGCATTCTTTCGTACAGCTTCGATGGACTCTTCCGGAGGATCCTCAATGAAGAGCCCCTGGTCACAAAGTCTGTCAAAACGGCAACGGGCTGCCAGATCCTTTATCTCAAGTTCTATGGAGGGGGTGGTGCAGAACGTTCCTTCAATGAGGCGGTCAGAGAAAAAGAACGAGGCATCGAGAACAAATCCGTTCATGAATGAAGAATTTCCTGTGCAATGAGTCTGGCAGCCGAAAATTTGCTTGCTGCTGACTCAATTGTATCAGAGGAGGCAACGGATTGTATGCCTCCCGAAAGCAGGCGGGCATAGCCGCCGCTGGCAAAAATACCATGGACACAGATCGCATGAACGGAAGTAGCTCCCTGTTCATGAAGCATCCCGGCGGCAGTTGCGAGGGTTCCGCCAGTTGAGATGATGTCATCGACAATCACGACATCACGACCTCTGACGTCAAGGTTCTTTGGTTGAATTTTCACTTCAACACCGGAAAGCCTGACTTTTTGCAGGTGGTCACAGGCGCTTCCACAGGCGTTGGCTACATCCTGTGAGAAGTTTGCCGCACCCACGTCAGGGCCGAGAATCAGAGTGTGTGAGAGATCCATCTCCCGCACATACGTGCCGATTGTGGAGGCAAGGCTTACTGATGTTGCCGGACAGTCAAAGAATGAGAGAACATGCTCTTCGTGAATGTTAACAGCGATTACTTTTTTCACATTTCGTGAGAGGGCCTTTGCAATAGCACGTCCGCTAATCGGCTCACCAGGATTGAATTTTTTATCCTGCCGGGCATATCCCATATACGGAAGAACCAGCGTAATATTCTCTGCCTCTTCACAGGCATCAATGAGCAGAAGAAGCTGAACAAATGAGTCATTGTCAACGATACTTCCGATAATCACGGTGTCGGCGTCCGGCATCCCGGTCTTCAGGTAAATCTCATTATCAGGGAAATGTTTATATTCAGTATAGATCAGTTCACATTGAAGCTCCTCTGCCAATCGGGACGCGAGAACCTGTGAATATTCTGTGCTTATAATTTTCATGACTTTGCCTCTGCTATTTTTTCTATTGTTTCTGACAAATTGCCAAAATCTGGAAAGTACTTAAAGTATCACGAATGAATCATTTAAGCACTACGTAACCCAGAGGCAGACCTCAGAATGAAAAATATCGATATGAGCAATATGAATACGAAAGAAACCGGAGAACCTGAGATATCTTCAGAGGAAACGGTGCCGGAACAGGTAGCAGAGGGGCAGACTCAGGTTATCAGTGACGCGTCACAGACCGGTGCAGCCGATGTATCAGAAGAGTCGTCTGAGTCTGAACCTGAAGAACCGGAAATCCCGAAAAAAGATCCATTAGAAGCAGAAAATACCGCAGAAATTGCTGTTTCGGATTCCCTGATTGATCAGGTTATCGGGCAGGATCATGCTGTCGAAGTTATCAGAAAAGCGGCCAGTCAGCGCCGCCATGTCATGATGATTGGAACGCCGGGTACCGGGAAGTCGATGCTTGCAAAAGCAATGGCTGAACTTCTGCCGGTTGAGGACCTTCAGGACACTATGGTCTATCCCAATTCAGAAGATTCCAATAATCCAATCGTTCGGACTGTGAAAGCAGGGCGCGGTAAGGAGATCGTTACAGCGCATAAGGCCGAGGCCCGGAAGCGTATTCAGACCCGGAATACTCTGGTAATGATTCTCATTCTTGGTATTGTCGGGTACTCATTGATTACAATGCAATGGCTGATGGGTATTATCGCAGCTGCTTTTATCTTTATGGCGCTTCAGTATTCCCGGCCAAAAGATGAGGCAATGATTCCGAAACTGCTGGTTGCAAACAAAGCAGGTGACTTAGCACCGTACGTTGACGGAACTGGTTCACACGCGGGCGCTCTTCTTGGTGATGTGCGCCACGATCCGTTCCAGTCCGGGGGGCTTGAGACACCGGCACATGACCGTGTCGAGGCAGGAGCCATCCACCGTGCGAACAAAGGGGTTCTTTTCATTGACGAGATCAATACTATGACTCCTCACTCTCAGCAGAATCTGCTGACCGCACTTCAGGAGGGTGAATTCTCTATCACCGGCCAGAGTGAACGCTCAAGTGGTGCGATGGTCAGAACAGAACCGGTTCCCTGCCGCTTTGTGATGATTGCTGCCGGAAATCAGGATGCCGTTCAGAATATGCACCCGGCACTCAGGTCACGTATCCGTGGCTATGGGTATGAGGTGTATATGCAGGAGAAGATGCCTGACACCGAGGAGAATCAGAAAAAGTTCATCCGCTTTGTCGCTCAGGAAGTACGAAACGACGGCAAGATTCCTCACTTTAACCGGGGCGCTATCGATGAGGTGCTGCGTGAGGCCCGCCGGCGTGCAAACCGTAAGGGCTACATTACACTCAAACTGCGTGAGATGGGCGGTCTGATCCGTGTTGCCGGCGATCTTGCCCGTGCGGACGGATCTGAATTAACCACAACAGATCATGTGATCACCGCAAAAACGATGGCAAAATCGGTCGAAGGCCAGGCCGTAGACGAGTACATCAAAGAGATCAAGCAATATGATCTCGTCGTAACAGAAGGGGAACAGGTTGGGCGCGTCAACGGTCTTGCGGTTGTCGGTGAGGATGC